>NZ_JACJOY010000125.1:0-113302 GCF_014695815.1 Trichocoleus sp. FACHB-6 | reverse complement strand
CAGATGTAATTTTGCTTACCCCTTCTCTTGCCGTTCTTACGGATGTGAGTGGATTGACAGTCTGGGCATTGCATCAAAACCAACCCTAATTCATCCCTCCATTATGCAACGCCGATTTTTAAACGCAGAGGTAGCGCTGTCGCTTCGCTAACGCAAAGGTTCGCAGAGTCCTTTGCATATCTTTGCGCTTAAAAAGTAATTTAAGGCTGTAAACGATTACTTACGCTAAACTGACCACTAACTGCTGTATTCTAATCAAGGATTTTGAGGCAAGTGCGATGTCTTGGCAACGTCCTGATGGTCGGCAACCTGATCAACTTCGTCCGATTCGTTTTGAGCGAATGTTCACCCGATTTGCCGCTGGTTCTGTTCTGACTAGCTGCGGCGATACCCATGTTCTGTGTAGCGTGACTATTCAAAAGGGTGTTCCCAAGTTCTTAGAAGGTAGCGGTAAAGGCTGGCTAACTGCTGAGTACCGAATGTTACCAAGCGCCACACCCCAACGCCAAGAACGGGAATTTCTCAAGCTGTCTGGACGCACTCAAGAGATTCAGCGATTGATTGGGCGCAGTCTCCGGGCATCTCTCGATTTGCAGGCGCTGGGAGAACTCACGGTGACTGTGGATGCGGATGTTTTACAGGCGGATGCGGGAACTCGTACAACGTCGATTACAGGCGGATTTGTGGCGCTTGCAGATGCCTTGGAGAAATTGGTGCAGATGGGAGAGTTGGAGCGATCGCCTATTCGTCATCAAATCGCTGCCGTGTCAGTTGGACTTTTAGAAGGTGAGCCATTTTTGGATTTGAACTACGTTGAAGATGTTGGCGCTGAGGTAGATTTCAACGTGGTGATGAACGAACATCTGGGCGTAATTGAAGTTCAAGGAACTGCGGAGGAAGGAACTTTTAACCGCACTCAGATGAATCAAATGTTGGACTTAGCAGAAAAGGGTATTCAAGAAATGCTGATAGCACAGCGCGAAGCTTTAAAAACTGCATTTAGCTAAATTAATTTTCTGCTAACAAGCTGTATTTTTCGTCAAATACCTCTTCCCAAGAAAGTGAGGTTAATTGACATTTCATTCCCATTTCCTCCTCAGCGTTTTTGACTGCTCTACTAAAGGATTTATCCCAGATAGACTCAATAAAATTTCGATTCAAGCTAGGAACTTCCTCTTGAATATCTTCAATCTCTAGACGAGCCGAACGAATACTAATGCTCCAACTAGCACTACGTAGCCCTGGTTGACACTTCCACTTAATTACGTGGCTCATCAGCCGAATTAGCTGACTTTTCAGGGACAATCTTTTTGATTTTCCCATTGATTCAATTAAAAAAGCTAAACCCTCGCTTGCTTCCATCCATTTTTCCTCTCTCAAAAGTTCTTGGACTGCGATCGCAGTTTGATACTCAGAACTTGCAGCAAGCCATTCCCAATCCTGTTTAGTTTGCATTACGACCTCGTATCAGTTATCACGCTCTTAAGCTAATGAGCTGTTGACTTTTTAATATATTTATGATTTTAAAATTGCTTCCAGTACCGATTATATAGATATAAGCCTATAGTTACTATGGAAATACTAGGTGGTAATTGAAACGGAATGTGGAAAAAAATTAAGATTAATTGCGATGACAGGGAAGCGCGATCGCGCTTTCCTAACCTTGCATCCTAGTCATCAAGCAGATTACAACCTCTTTTCCATGTTGACGGGGTTAACAATTTCTCTAAAGCACAGCCGCATCGATGTTTGAGAGAATCTGAGACAATAAGCCTTTGCAATCAACTATTTCAGCCGCCTCCAGACACAAAATTAGGAATCACCATAAGGGAGAACTCTATGAAATTGGCTTACTGGATGTATGCAGGCCCGGCTCACATCGGCACCCTGCGCGTTTCTAGCTCCTTCAAGAACGTCCACGCCATCATGCACGCGCCGATTGGAGATGACTACTTCAACGTCATGCGCTCAATGCTAGAGCGCGATCGCAACTTCACCCCAGTTACCATCAGTTCCGTTGACCGGAACGTTTTGGCGCGTGGCTCCCAGGAAAAGGTTGTGGACAACATCACCCGCAAAGACGCTGAGGAACACCCTGACCTGATTGTCCTAACTCCCACCTGCACCAGCAGCATTCTCCAAGAAGACCTGGAAAACTTTGTGGAACGCGCTTCCATAGAAACCAAGTCAGACGTGATGCTGGCGGACGTGAACCACTACCGCGTCAATGAACTGCAAGCAGCCGACATCACCCTGCGGCAAATTGTCCAGCTTTACATCGAGAAAGCCCGGAAAAAAGGCGATTTACCAGAAGGGAAAACGGAAAAGCCCTCAGTTAACATTCTCGGAATTTCCAGCCTCGGATTTCACAATCACCACGACTGCACCGAGTTGAAGCGGTTGATGGTTGATTTGGGAATTCAGGTAAACGAGGTAATTCCCGAAGGCGCATCGGTTCACAACCTCAAGAATTTGCCGAAAGCTTGGTTTAACCTGGTTCCTTACCGCGAAATCGGGCCAATGGCGGCTCGTTACCTAGAGCAAGAATTTGGGATGCCTTATGTAGATATTACGCCGATGGGTGTGGTGGAAACAGCGCGTTGCATCCGCAAAATTCAGGAAATAATTAACGCTCAAGGCGCAGATGTTGACTACACAGACTACATCAACGAGCAAACTTTGCACGTTTCGCAAGCCGCTTGGTTCTCCCGTTCAATTGATTGCCAAAACTTGACAGGGAAGAAAGCTGTGGTGTTTGGCGACAGCACTCACGCCGCCGCTATCACCAAAATTCTGTCCAGAGAAATGGGAATTCATGTTGTTTGGGCGGGTACTTATTGTAAGTACGATGCTGAGTGGTTCAAAGAGCAGGTGGGCGAATACTGCGATGAAGTGATTGTCACCGAAGATCATGGTCAAATTGGGGATGCGATCGCTCGTGTGGAACCTTCTGCCATCTTCGGCACCCAAATGGAACGTCACGTCGGTAAGCGTCTAAATATTCCCTGCGGCGTAATTGCAGCACCGATTCACGTGCAGAATTTCCCCATCGGTTACAAGCCATTCTGCGGCTACGAAGGCACCAATCAAATTACTGATTTGATCTACAATTCCTTCACTTTGGGAATGGAAGATCACCTCTTAGAAATCTTCGGCGGACACGACACCAAGGAAGTGATTACCAAGGGGATTTCTGCTGGTTCTGACCTCGGCTGGAACAAGGAAGCGCAAGCAGAACTCAACAAAGTTCCTGGTTTTGTTCGCGGCAAAGTGAAGCGCAACACCGAGAAATTTGCACGCGATCGCGGTTTCAACGTCATCACCCTAGAAGTGATGTATGCAGCTAAAGAAGCAGTCGGCGCGTAATTCGGCAGTCAGCCATTAACATTTAGCAGTCAGCCCTAAAAGCTGGCTGCTATTTTATAATAAATTTAATATTAAATTTATGTCTTTTTTATTAATAAAAAGGTAAGATATATGACTCAAACTCAAGTAGCAATTTCTAAAACATCCTACACTATCAAATGGGACAAATTACCCGATGACTTTCAATTACCTGACGAGCCAGTGGAAAACATTTATCACCCTTTATTAGCATCGGCGCTGCGAGAAATTCTAGAAATTGCTGGCTTTATCACTGCATCCATGCTGATAGCTTCAAACTTTGGTATTTGTGCCAATGTGAACGAGAAAATAGTTGTAAAAGCACCAGACTGGGTTTACATTCCGAATGTGCCAGCCGTCGCACCTGGAGCCATTCGCCGCAGTTATACGCCTCATGCAGAGGGTGATATCCCAGCAGTTGTTATGGAGTTTCTATCAGATACCGAACAGGGTGAATATTCCGCTAAATCTACTTATCCCTATGGAAAATGGTACTTTTACGAGCGCATTTTACAAGTACCAATTTATGTAATTTTTGACCCTAATCATGGGACATTAGAAGTCCATGACTTAGTAGAGGGACACTATCAACTGCGACAACCCGATGCGAATGGACGTTACTTGATCGCATCAATAGGTTTATTTCTGGGAGTTTGGCAGGGAACAAAGGCAGAAGTAACTGCTAATTGGTTACGGTGGTGGGATGATGGAAATATGCTACCTTGGGGAGTCGAGCGAGTAGAACAGAGTTTACAGGAAGGAATTCAACAAGGAAAGTTGACAATTGTTAATCGTTTGCTGGCTCGAAGAATCGGCGCGATCGCTCCCGATTTACGATCAACAATAAACAGCTTATCTGCAACTGCTCTCGATGAATTAAGCGAAGCTTTATTAGACTTTTCGGATGAAACAGAACTAGTCACTTGGCTAGCACAGCATCAAGCATAAACGTTTTGGAGTTTGACAGCGATCGCGCATTAGGACTAAGTAAATATTACTATTCAGCAGCCACCCATATAAACTGGCTGCTGAAATATTTTAGGAGTAGAGACAAACAAGTTACTTAGTTTTTTTGTTCACTGTTTTCAGCAGTTCAGTAATCGACTTTAGCTGGATTTGGGAGAAGTAAGCCATCGCAATAATGACAGCTACTGGAACTCCTCCATAAGTCAATATGGCATTTAAACCTCCTGATTCTGGCGATTTAGAAGAGTCAGTTGGATTAGAAGACATAAGAATACTCTGCTCTTGTTCTACCTTACTCACTTTCTTTTGAGTGGAGAAGTCATACCCCAATTTTTGAGGAAACGAGGTTGAAAGATGGGAGATTCCAGCCTCATTGTGCTGATTCTGATTCATAATTGGTCTCAACGAAACTTAAAGGACAGGCTTCAATTCCACTGTCTGCTTCAACCTGTTAGCAGCTGCTTGGTTTAGGTGTTAAGTGGCTTTCTTAGTTTCAGAATAAGGGCAGATTATTGTCAGTTAGATTTTTTGACCAGATCTTAAGTTTTGTTAAGACAGTCACACTATTTGTAGACACCGCCCTCTGAGTTTGAGTTCTTCTTGTTCCCTTTTTCCCATGCGAAGCCTTGTGTATTGCGTAGTATTGCTTGAAGTTTTTCTTGGAAAGTTTTTGCACAATCATTAAGCTCCCGAATTTTATCTTTCATACTAAGGTCTTTTTTTGATGCAGCTAAACAACTGCTAATGCAGAACTGCTCTAATGTAGATAGCGTGTTAATCTGTTTTCCTCGGTTCTCGTTGAGTTTCACTAAATTTTTCAATTTATTCTGATTACTCTTGTACAGTTTTCCTTTTTTCTTTTTTTCCTCTTTTTTCCTAAGTCGATACTCGTCATAGGCACTTTTTGATGACCAGCTAGAGTAGCCAAAGTCTTGCTTGCACACAGCGAACATTGCCGCAGCATGACACTGAATGATATAAAACATGGCTTCTCCCGGAGATTGAAGCGTGAAGTTTAGCCCGAATTTTCTAGCCGATTGAGCAATAATGTCCCATCCGTTTTCAAGGACATCGTAAAGGGCTTTGTAGTACTCCACCCAAGCTATGTAAAAATTCCTTTCACTTTTCTCTAGGTTTGACAGAAAAAAAGGCTCTTTAAAGCAATTAGCCTTTAAAACGCTGTGCAGTTTTTTGAATCGGTCATCAATTCCACGCCACCACTCCAATTGGTCTGGATGTTTGCAAGAAGCAACCCATGATAGGGACGGAATCCAAAAAATCTCATTTATAATTGTTTGAGTTTCTGCCTTAAAAAGATTTGACATTTTTACCCACTTATTGATTGAATGGCTCTACACTCTTTAGCTTAAACAATAGGCAATAGAGAGCCTTTGGATGAGGAGAAGAGGTAGTGATCGCATTCTCTCCAGCAAAACGCGATCGCTTTATCCCGAATGATAGTTTTGTGTATTGGCTTTGGATAAAGAGGAGGAGCGATCGCCTCTCTCCCTACCCTTACAATTAACTTATTTTGTATCTTCTGGTAACTGTGGAGGTTCGTTTGGTAAAGGCTGAGCGGTAGTATCAATCGTTTGCACTATCTCAGTTGGTTGAGAAGTATCTTGTCGTTGTGCTTTCGCCTCAGAAAGTTTTTCTTTAGCAATACCAGCCACCGTTTCAGTTGTGTCTTTGACTTGTTCGGCAATATTTTGAGCGCTGCGCTTTAGAGCTTCTAAATCATCCTGAGTTTTCTTATAGTCTTCTTTTAGTAACTCTGCCGCCTGAGTCATTTTTTGATTCAGTCCCTCGGCATACTGTTGAGGGGCTTGAATAATTGCATCTGAGACAATTACTCGTTTGCTTCCAGTGGATGCGATCGCTTCTAACGGAAGCAGGTAAATCCCATCCAAAATCCCACGCCAACCACTAGAAACAAATAAGTAATTAACGATAGCGCCAGTTTGAGGATTGAAGAGATAATCTACTATTTTGCCAACTTTGTTACCTGCGTCCGTCCACACTTCATGACCAATTAAAGAAATTTTCTGAATTGGCGTTTCAGGTTCAATAACTTCTGAAGTGTTGTTGACGATAATACTATCGGTGCCAATAGTAGTAATTTGCTCCCAGCTAAACACCTGTTTCAGACCACCCAAAAATCCTGACTTGCAGGTAAAACCTATAACTTGGTGAGATTGAGGATTTAACCACAATTGATCTACACGACCGGCTTCTTCTGCTGTACTGCGATTCAGCACCAGCCGATTGAGTAACTCACTTTGTCTAATAATCTGTGGTTGTGCGTTCATAACCAAAATCCTTAAAGATTTATCCAGTTGGCAACCTATGCTGCTTTAGGTTAGCAAGCGTAGGGAAGCGATCGCCTAAAACTAAGCTAGATCGTAAATTTCTATTAATCAAACTTGAAGTGAATAGAACAACGGGTTAACTACTGAGGATTGCTTGCCAAATGTAGCCTCACAGACAAATGCTATTACTAATCAAAAAAAATTAGCTGGGTCATTGAGGAGCGAAGATACGCTCTTCAATGACCCAGCCTTTTTTACAATTACCTTTTGTAGGGGCGCACAGCCGCGTCCCGTAGGGTCTATACAGCCTTATCTAAGGGCAGCAGGAGGCAAAGCTAAGCGCGGAGGTGTTTGCGGATATTCGCGGGGCTTGTGACCGTTCCGAGAGGCTTCTGGAGGCGTATCCTGAAGTAAAACGTCCCGAATCAGTCGCGCCGCTACTCGTTGCACCAAACCGCCAGCAATTTTTTGTCCCATCCGCTGAGTTTCTGGCTTCATCAACAACTGGGGAATCACAGGCAGCAGTTGCATCGCGTCAAAGCCCTTAGTTTCTTGGAGAATGTCCCAAATCCGTTTGATATGATCCAGACTTTGGGATGTCTCCACCGTTGGCGGTGCCTCATTAACCGTCATTCCCACCCGTTCGCGTAACGAGTATGTGAAATTTTGGAAAGACCGCCGTCCGAGCGTGTCTACACCCTTAACAATTTCATCAATCAGGTTTTCCCGGATAAACGCGCCCCGTTCCGAGAAAAGAAAATCAAGCGTTTGATTCAACACCTGATTCAGGTCGTAATCGTCACTGTTACGGGCATTTTTTAACAGATTTTCCAGACGATTCCAGCGGAAACTGCCGTCTTTAAACAGCAGGTCGCGCAGAGATGTCCGTAACTCTGGCGAGGGGTCTGTCAAGAGGCGTTTGGCAACGTAGGGGTAGGCTTTACTGAGAACTTTGAAGTTCGGGTCAACATTAATGGCAATCCCTTCTAGCGTGACCAGAGAGCGGATAATCAGCGCGTAGTAAGCTGGGACGCGGAAAGGGTACTCATACATCAAAGCCGACATATCGTCGGTGATGCTCTTGAAGTTCATCTCCGCGACGCTAGCTCCCAGTGCGTTGTTAAAGACTTTGGCAAGCGCTGGCATGATGGGAGTCAGGTCAGTATCCGGAGTTAAAAACTCTAGCTTCACGTAGTCGCGGGCAAGTCCTTCAAAGTCGCGGTTGACCATGTGAACGACTGCTTCTATCAAGCCATATCGCTGATAAGGCTTGACCTCGCTCATCATGCCGAAGTCTAGATAAGCTAGCTGACCGTCAGTAGTTGCTAACAGGTTGCCAGGATGGGGGTCAGCGTGGAAAAAGCCATGTTCTAGCAATTGCCGCAGCGAACACTGGACACCGACTTCAATTAAATGAACCGCATCAATTCCTTGAGCGCGGAGTGTCTCTGGCTGAGTTAACTTGGTGCCATTGATCCACTCCATCGTCAAGACGCGACGCTGAGTATATTCCCAGTAAATCTTGGGAATGTAAATATCTTGTAAGTGACCGTATAGAGAAGCAAAGCGCTCGGCGTTGTGTCCCTCTTGGGTGTAGTCCATTTCTTCATAGATGCGGGTGCCAAACTCATCCATGATGGCTACCAAGTCACTCCGCACCTGTTTGAGATTGTTTTGCGCCCACTGAGCAAGACCGCGCAGAATGTAAATATCTAGGGCGATGCGTTCTTTCAAACCGGGGCGTTGTACTTTTATCGCAACGGTTTCGCCTGTTTTCAGCTTACCCTTGTAAACTTGTCCCAGTGAAGCTGCTGCTACTGGATCTGGAGTAATTTCAGCGTAAATGTTTTCCGGGCGATCGCCTAATTCTTCCTCAATAAATCTATATGCCACTTCGTTCGGAAATGGTGGCAGCTGGTCTTGCAGCTGTGTGAGTTCATCTAAATATACCGGAGGAACTAAGTCAGGTCGCGTCGAGAGTGCTTGTCCTACCTTGATGTAAGCTGGCCCCAGTCTGGCGATCATTTGGCGCAACGCAATTGCCCGTTTCCGTTCATTTTGGGCAACCTTTCCTGTTTGCTTGTCCCACCACAAACTGAAGGCAAAGCGCAGCAATGGCACTAAAATGCCAATCAGTCGCCCCCATACTTGGAATGGTTGGTGCCGATAAATCTCGTTAATGGCGACGGGATTGTAGCGCAGTCCTTCTGGTTGGATATAGCTTGTAGTAGGTACTGAAGACGGGATATACCGCGTCTCTACATCAACCTCAACAGGCGCTAAAGTATCTGTCTTTTCGATGACAACTGTGCCTGTCTGGTATGGGGCAGAGGAGACTGTTTTTACATTCATAAGCTTGGGAAGCGACTTCAGGGCGATGTAAAGTATTGTAACAATAACTGTTGTTAGGATAATGAAGCGCTAACGCGCCAAAGCTCGAAGCAATAGCGGGGAAGTCAATCTCCCGGTTTGGCGAAAAGTTTCGAGACTTGAAAGTAGACACTAAACTAAATTTGGTAGCTCAGTACCCGTTTTCTTTTCATTAATCTATTACGTATGTGGCACTTGCCATTGTTCACTGGGTTGCCAGTGCCTGACCTCTCCCCTCAAGGTGAACTTTGCTCCATGCTCCTGTCTCTACGGATTGAAAACTTTGCCTTGATAGACCAGCTAGAACTCGAATTCGGCGTTGGTTTGAATGTTCTTACTGGCGAAACTGGTGCCGGAAAGTCGATTATTCTGGATGCGATTGATGCTGCTTTAGGCGGGAAAGTATCTAAATGGTCGATTAGAACTGGTGCTGAACGCGCGATGGTGGAAGCTACTTTTAAGGTAGACCCATTGATGAGTGATTGGCTGTTGGAGCAGGAGATTGAACTGCTCGACGACAATGCTATAGTTTGTTGTCGGGAAATTGCCTGCTCTCAGGGAAGTCTCCGCAGTCGATCTCGCGTGAATGGGGTTCTGGTGAACCGACAGATGATGGATCGTCTGCGCGATCGCTTAGTGGAAATTACCGCTCAAGGTCAAACTGTACAGCTTATGGCACCAGCTATCCAGCGCGAGTTGCTGGATGTCTACGCTGGCGAAGCCGTACTTAGACAGCGAGATGTGGTTCAAACTGCTTATCTTATCTGTCAACAAGCACAAGCTTTGCTTGACAACCGCCGCCAGTCTGAACAGCAACGGTTACAAAGGCTTGACTTGTTAGAATATCAAGCTAAAGAATTAAACACCGCTTCTTTAAACGAACCGGACGAACAAGAACAGCTAGAACAAGAACTCCAGCGCCTCAGCCATGTGGTGGATTTACAAAAGCTGAGTTATCAGGTTTATCAAGCTCTCTACCAAAATGACTCCGGCGAGTCAGCGGGTGCTGACTTGTTAGGGCAAGCCGAGGCAACACTTAGTGATATGGTGACATATGATGCTAGCCTGCAACCAGTATTGGAAATGGTAAGTACCGCACTGGCGCAGGTAGTGGAAGCCGGACAGCAAATTAACGCCTACGGTGATAATTTGGAGGCAGATCCCCAGCGACTAACTGAGGTTGAAGAGCGGATCAGGGAACTTAAGCAGATTTGCCGCAAGTATGGCCCGACTTTAGCGGATGCGATCGCATACCATACTCGCATCGGGGCAGAACTGGTAGAACTTCAGGGAGAAGGACAGTCTCTCGAAGAACTGGAAAAAAATTATCAAGCGTGTCAGGAAACCTTAACCGAAGTTTCTAGCAAACTCACAACTCTGCGCCGCGTTGCTGCTGGGGAACTGGAAACGCGACTGGTAGCAGAACTCAAGCCTTTAGCAATGGAAAAGGTGCAGTTTCAAGTTAAGATTTCGCCTATTTCCCCAACTGCAACTGGTGCAGACGCGATCGCCTTTTTCTTCAGTCCGAACCCCGGAGAACCACTGCAACCGCTGGCTGCAACTGCTTCTGGAGGAGAAATGAGCCGCTTTTTGCTGGCTTTGAAAGCTTGCTTTTCGGCAGGAACACACGGTGATGCTACCCTTAACGCTCCGGGTACGCTAATCTTTGATGAAATAGATGTGGGAGTGTCTGGAAGAGTAGCGCAAGCGATCGCAGATAAACTTCACCAACTTTCCCAACGACAGCAAGTTTTGTGTGTTACTCACCAACCCTTGGTTGCAGCAATGGCAGATCGACATTTTCGCGTCGATAAACAAGTCATCGAAACCAATGGCAACGATAAATCACTTCATCCTTCATCCTTCATCCTTCCTCCCTCCGAACGCACTGTCGTTAGGGTAAGCGTTCTGGACAATCATCAAACTCGCCGCCAAGAACTAGCAACCCTAGCTGGCGGACACTCTGCCAAAGATGCGATCGCCTTTGCCGAGTCTCTTCTTACTCAAGCCGCCACGGTCAAACACACCTACCCTGGATAAAAGCAGATGTCTAATTCCCAAAGAGAGATTAAACTGTTGAGTAGTATAATCTTTGCTCACCAGACACAAAAAATGTCTCCCTAAAATTTATAGGATACTTGCACAGCCTCCTCCCTTTCTCAACATCAGGCACCTGTAAAATATATGACATCTTCATCTACCACAATCAATGGTTGGAATAACACCGATCAGGTAATTGACGTTGTTGCCCACCAAGATGAAAATTACTCAGGGCATCAAATGCCGCAAAATCATCCAGATAAATCGGATCGTGGTGGCTCATTAGCTACAAAAACCGGAAGTTTTACAGCGCTGCTCGCGCCGCTAAAAAAGGAAAGTTTTAAAGAAGTCGTCACAGGTGTTGAAGATAAACTTCGGGTAGTAAATCACACCCTGTCAATGCTGACAGACAGTCAGGGTTTTGAAGCCATTCTGCAAGAAATGCTGAATGCTATTACCTTGAAGACGGGAGAATTACTAGGTGCAGACCGCACTACGATTTTTTTACTCGATGAAGAGAAGAACCAACTATGGTCAATTCTTGCCGAAGGAGATGAAGGAAAACCTTTAGAGTTGCGGATTCCTGCTGATAAAGGCATCGCCGGAGATGTAGCAACACGCAAGAAAAGCATTAATATACAGTTTGATTTCTACGACGATCCTCGGTCAGCATTTGCCAAGAAAACCGACGAAAAAACCGGATACCGTACCTACACAATGTTAACTCTACCTTTGCTCAACGAGCATGGAGATTTGGTGGCGGTAGTTCAATTAATTAATAAGTTAAAGTTACCGCACGAACCAGAAAAAAAATTAGCCCAAAGAATCGATCTGCAAGGATTTTCTAAAGAAGACGAAACAGTTTTTGAAGAATTTGCCCCCTCAATTCGCCTAATTTTGGAAAGTTCCCGCTCGTTTTACGCGGCGACGCAGAAGCAAAGGGCAAGTGATGCCCTAATGAAGGCGACGCGCTCCTTGAGCCATTGTAATTTGGACTTAGAAGACACCCTGGAACGGGTGATGGATGAAGCGAAGAATTTGATGAACGCAGATCGCAGTACCTTGTGGCTGTTAGATAGCGATCGCCATGATTTATGGACAAAAATATCTCTGGCTGATGGTTCCATGAGAGAACTCAGAGTACCACAAGGCAAAGGTTATGTTGGTAAAGTTGCCGAATCTGGTCAACCTTTAAATATTTCCTTTGACTTATACGACGATCCCGACTCTGGAGTTTCTAAACAACTCGATCAAGCTAATGGTTATCGCACCTGTAGTTTATTATGTATGCCAATCTTTAATGCAGATAAAGAATTGATTGGTGTCACCCAACTTGTTAACAAGAAAAAGCAAGGAGAACTTCCCCCATATAATCCTCAAAATTGGCCGGAACCACCTGAATGCTGGAAGGCAAGCTTTAACCAAAGTGATGAAGCCTTCATGGAAGCATTTAATATTCAAGCAGGAGTAGCGTTGCAAAATGCCAAGCTGTTTGCGACAGTCAAGCAGCAAGAACAAATGCAGCGAGATATTCTCCGCAGTCTTTCTAATGGAGTTGTTTCTACTGATAAATCTGGTTATATTATTGCTGCTAATGAAAGTGCTAAGAAGCTTTTAGGATTTAGCGAACAAGACCATCTAGAAGGTAGAAAAATTGATGAACTTATTCGCATCAAAGAAGGCGATTTTTCCAAATGGTTTGGCGCGGCAATAAAAGCAGCTGATGAAAAATGCCGCCGGCAATATTACCCGGATCAAACTTTATTGTCTACTGGGGAGGAACAGCATAGCGTTCACCTATCGATTAACTCGATTGCTGATGCCAGCGACGCTAGCAATGTCTACGGTGCGCTGGTGGTGATGGATGATATCTCTCAAGAGAAACGCCTCAAGAGTACGATGTATCGCTACATGACGCAGGAACTGGCAGAACAGCTAATCAATAGCGGTGAGGCTAAATTAGGAGGCGATCGCAAGGAAGTTTCTGTCTTATTCTCAGATATTCGCAGCTACACCAGCTTGACCGAAAGAATGGAGGCGGAAGAAGTGGTGCAGTTGCTTAACGAATATTTTGAGTCAATGGTAGATGCTGTATTTAAGCACAAAGGCACCCTCGATAAATACATTGGTGATGCGATCATGGCGGTGTTTGGTTCACCCTTACCTCTAGACGATCACGCCTGGATGTCGGTGCAAACAGCAGTCGAAATGCGCCATCGTTTGGAAGACTTCAATGAACGTCGTCTCGCATCCAAAAAGCAAGAAATCAAAATTGGTATTGGCATTAACTCCGACACGGTAATTAGTGGCAATATCGGCTCTAGTCGCCGTATGGAATTTACAGCGATTGGTGATGGTGTTAACCTGGGATCTCGCTTAGAAAGTGCCAGTAAGCAGTACGGTTGCGATATCATTATCAGCGAAAGCACCTATCGACCCTGCAATGACAGAGTATGGGCGAGAGAACTTGACCGTATTCGAGTTAAGGGCAAGAACCAACCAGTTAGTATTTATGAATTGGTGGGGTTACGTTCTGAGTCAATTCCCGATCAGAAGCAGCATACGATCGAGCTTTACCACAAAGCTCGCGAACTTTACCTCAATCGTGAATTTGCCTTCGCTATCGGCGAGTTTGCAAAAGTTATGGCACTTGATCCCCAGGATAAGGCAGCTGGCCTACACCTAGATCGTTGTAAGTATTGGCTCACCAACCCCGTCCCCAGTGACTGGGATGGTGTTTGGACGATGACGGAGAAGTAATTAATAATTAATAGGTTTCTCGTTTCCAGGCTCCCTCTTGGGAACACAAGTTTTGGAGGCTCCCGCCTCCCCCAATGGCACTACGATTTGGTTAGTGCAATCAAACCGCCAAGATCGCCCAACCCTAAGGCTAAATTGGGGGCTTAGAAAATCAAGGCTTTGCCTGCCTTTTTAAAGGGGGATCAAATCTAATACAGTTTACTTAAAGCTAAAAAACCAAACCCTAAGTAGCACAACTGTTCTTAAGTGAACCGTATTGCATTATTAGCAACGAGAACTTTTTCAAATTTCAGTGGCACAATTAGACTTAACAAAACTGCCAACAACCTGACGCAATTGCTCCACATCGAAGGGTTTTGTCAAATATTCTGTAGCACCAGCAATCCGTCCTTGCACCTTGTCAAATACTCCATCTCTTGCTGTTAACATGATGATGGGTAGATGATGAAATTGTGGTAAGCTGCGAATGGTGCGGCAAAGTTCTAATCCATCGACTCCTGGCATTGAAACATCTAGTAACAAAATTTCAATCGGCTGGTGGTATATCGCTGATAAGGCATCTACTGCGTTATCAGCTAATAAAACTTTGTATTTTTTCTCTAGCGCCTTTTTGAGCAGAGTTTGCATTACGGGACTATCATCGACTACTAGGATAGCGGGTACATCATTCAAGGTTGAAGGCATTTTTTTCCCCCAGGATTTAGGTTAGTAAAAGTTTAAAACTGCAAATAATATTCCCAGGCTATTACTAGCTAAACAAAAATAAGTTTTTTCTGGCATTAACTTTAGTAAGTAAAAGAGAACTGCATTTTTGTATAAAATTATTTAATCACACTGTATACTGTAACATTACATTTTAATTCCCTTTGTTAACAATTATTTTTAACATAATCACTCTGTAAATTAATTTGCAACAGTTGATATATTTCGAGGCGTAGATCATACATACGCACTTTATCTCGATTGCGAGTGAGCGGCTAACAGCAAAATTACTGAACTATATATAAATTATTGTAACAAAAATCTGAGAGCTGCTCTTCATTTGAGCTGGTGGAAGATTAAGTTAGGTGTAGAAAACGGCTTGGCGACTTTACGTTAATTTCTACCACTATACTAAAAACAAAAAATCCAAAATATATCGATGGGTGATAGAAATATATCCTCTATGGGAACCCTAGATTAAGCAAGGTTGGGCTAAGTGGCTCATAGCGATCGCGTTAGCTCTTCTCTTGCGACAAGAGTGAGTTGAGGCGAGGATTCCTGTTTGTTTCTTACGTATCTGTGTAAAAAAATCTTTTATCTAGATACAAATGTTACATTTTTATTTATCTCACTTACTCGGTCTAACTCCAAAGTGTCAAGCGATCGCCTGCGGCTTAAAGCCTTCAAAGATGCCTCTTTCCGCAGATTTTTGAAGGGTATGATTAAAGAGCGTATTTAGAATATATAAAAAAAAGTGTTTATTTATACTTGAATTGCTCAAAGGCGGATTTTAGAGAAGAGGGCGCTTAAAGATGAACCCATTTTTACCTAGAAACAAAGCTATCAAATTTGACGAGCTGCGCCAATGCCCGCTGTTAGACTCTTCTTTGAAAGCAGGTTTTGACAATCTGACTCGTCTGATGACTGACATTTGTCAGACACCAGTAGCTTACATGAGCTTCACGGATGACGGACAACAATGGCTAGTGTCAAAACTGGGTATTACCACCACAGAAGCAGACAAGTATCTAGCTTTCGGCGCTAGCGCCATCTCGCACCCGCAAGAATGCGATTTGATAATCGTTCGGGATGCCCTTTGCGATCGCTCTTTGGCGAACCATCCCAGCGTGAAATCTGCCCCAAAAATTCGATTTTTTGCAGGTGTCCCCTTAGTCACGCCCTCCGGATTGATGATTGGAGTGCTATCTACAATTGATTATGTGCCGCGAGATTTAAGCGAGAAAGAGCAGGAAGCAATTAGGGCATTAAGGCAAGTAGCGATCGCGCTTTTGTCCCCATACGAAAACTTAATAACAGCAGAACAAATTATTATGACTCCCCAGCCGACAAACTTAGGGATGAGAGAAAGCGAATTTCAACTAGAAACTATAATTGAAAATAGCAAAGATACCCAGGCAGTACAAGAGTGCCAGCGGACAGAGTTAGAAGTTTCTGACTTAGTTAAACAAGTAACAGATATCAAGTTTGCATTAGATCAATCTTCTATTGTGGCGATTACCGATCGCATCGGAACTATCACCTATGTAAACGATAAATTTTGCGAAATTTCTAAATACTCTAAAGAAGAACTTATCGGACAGAACCACCGCATAATCAATTCCGGGTACCATTCAAAGGAATTTTTTAAACAGATGTGGGCAACCATTAGCAGTGGCAACGTCTGGAAAGGGGAAATCAAAAACCGAGCTAAAAACGGAACTTATTACTGGGTATATACCACCATTGTTCCAGTATTGAATTGTGAAGGAAAACCACATCAGTATGTGGCGATTCGCCAAGATATCACCGAGCGCAAACAAGCGGAAGAATCGCTACGGCAGAACGAAAACCGTTTTCGCGCCCTAACGGAAATCATTCCCCAGCAGGTATGGACTGCTAAGCCAAATGGCGCACTCGATTATGTCAACCAGCGCATTCTAGAGTATTTCCAGCGCACATATGAGGAAATGGTGGGTTGGGGATGGCAAAATGTACTGCATCCAGACGATGTGCAAAACTGCTTTGAACGTTGGTCGCATTCTCTGACAACAGGAGATGCTTACGAAGTTGAATTTCGCCTGCGGTATGCGCCTGACGGTAGCTATCGCTGGCACTTAGGACGAGCGCTACCTATGCGCGATGACAAGGGGCAGATTGTCAGTTGGTTTGGGACGAACACTGACATCGATGAACACAAGCAAGCCGAGAAAGAGCGCATCCAACTATTAGCACGAGAACAGGCGGCGCGAGAGGCGGCGGTTAGAAGTGAAAATATAACCAGAAATATTTTGGAAAGTATCGCCGATGCTTTCTTTAGCGTGGACAACCAGTGGCGATTTACTTACCTGAACCCGCGGGCAGAGCAACTTTTGTTTAAAACAAAAGAGGAATTGATTGGTAAGTGTATATGGGATGAGTTCCCAGAAACAGTCGGTTCTACTTTCAAAAGCGAATCTTACCGAGCAGTTTCCTGTCAGGTAACGGTTCACTTTGAGGAATTTTATCAACCTCTGGAAACGTGGCTGGAGGTACGATCCTATCCTTATCAAGATGGTTTGTCGGTTTTTCTCCGCGATGTTACAACTCGTAAACAGTCAGAGGCAGCACTGCTAGAGCGATCGCGTCTGTATACTTTAGAAGCAGAAATTGGCACCGCCTTGGGCGCTGGCGGCACCTTATCAGAAAGGCTCAACCGCTGTACAGAAGCGATGTTGCAGCATCTGGAAGCGAATTTTGTCAGTATCTGGACATTTAACCAACAGAGTGTTGCAGAAGCTTCTGCTTCAGAGGCTTTTCTGGAACAGCAAGCAATTGCCTTTGCAAATTCTCTTAGCCAAGTGTATTGGCAAGATTTATTTGCTGAGCGTCGCGTCTCTCTGGAGGGTTCCGTAATTGGCTTCGTTGCCCAAACCCGTCAACCCTACCTAAGTCAAGATAGCAGTCTGCGGTCGGCTGGGATGGAAGCGCGTCTTTATAACGGTGAGTTAGCGGAAAGCTGTTTGCTAATCGCCAACAGTTATTTTGCAGGATATCCCTTGATTGTGGAAGATCGGCTAGTGGGCGCGATCGCTGTGGGCAGTCATTCGCGCTTTACTGAAGCAGTTAATCATATGTTGGGGTGGGTAGCCAACGCCCTTGCACTCGCCATCGATCGAAATTGGGCAAAAGAAGCACTCTTGGCGCGTCGGGAAGCTTTGCTTTTTGGCTTAGCAAGTCAGATTCGCGACTCTCTGGATCTAGATACCATTCTGGGAACCGCTGTCAAGGAGATTCGGAGTTTGTTGCAAGTTGACCGCTGCCAGTATTTGTGGTGCTGGTCGCTTCCCAATCAGCCTAGCTTGACAGTAACTCACGAAGCCCTGGCTAAGCCCAATCAACCGAGTTTGCTCGGAGACTGTCCGCCTCAAGAACTTTACCAGCTGAGTGAAAAAATTCGCCAACTCCAGATCCTGCGAGTTGATGATGTCAAGAATGACAACAGCCTGGATGCCCAAACGAAAGAGCTGTTAACGCCTATGGGGATTACTTCCCTGTTGCTTTTGCCGCTAAAAACCCACGCCGGACATCTAGGAGCAATTGTTTGCAGTCATTCCAGTGGTGCTAAACCTTGGAGTAACAGCGAAGTGGAGTTGTTGCAAGCTGTGGTGGATCAGCTAGCGATCGCAATTGACCAAGCAGAACTCTACGCCCAAACTCGCGCCGCCGCCCTAGCCGCGCAAACCCAAGCTCAACAGCTGGCGACTGCTTTGAACAACCTCAAACAAGCCCAATCTCAACTAATTCAAACCGAAAAAATGTCCAGCCTGGGGCAAATGGTTGCAGGTATCGCCCACGAAATCAACAACCCAGTCAATTTCATCACCGGAAATCTTAGCCACACCAGCGACTACATCCAAGAACTACTCGATTTAATCTGCCTTTATCAACAGCATTATCCCAATACTCACCCGGAAATTCTCCTCCGACAGGAAGAAATTGACATAGACTTCATCATTAATGACCTGCCAAAAATGCTGTCTTCAATGGAGATTGGTGCAGAACGTATCCGTCAGATTGTCCTGTCTTTGCGGAACTTCTCCCGACTCGATGAAGCAGAAATGAAGCCAGTAAATATCCATGAGGGAATAGAGAATACTTTACTGATTCTGCATCACCGCTTGAAACCGCACCCTAACCACACCGGGATTCAAGTTATTAAGGAGTACGGCGAACTTCCTTTGGTAGAATGCTACGCCGGACAGCTTAATCAAGTGTTTATGAACATCTTAAGCAATTCTATTGAGGCTTTGGAAATAGGAACTGTTGACTGGGGACTCCGGGAAAATGCCTCTTCTTCCCCTAATCCCCAATCCTCAATTTACCCTTCCCCAGTTATCAGTCAAGAGTCTCCAATCCCTACAATTTCGATTTCTACCGAAGTGCGAAACAATAGAGTGGTGATTAAGATTGCAGACAACGGAGCAGGAATGACGGAGGACGTGAGAAAGCGCTTATTTGACCCCTTTTTCACCACCAAACCTGTAGGTAAAGGCACTGGTTTAGGTCTATCAATTAGCTATCAAATTGTAGTAGAGAAACATGGCGGGGTACTGAAGTGTTTCTCAGAACCTGGAAAGGGTGCAGAATTTTTGATTGAGATTCCTCTAGGACAGAGATTTTAATAACTAGGGGTATTTATAAAGTATCCCGTGATAGATTGCCTATCCTTAAGCGATCGCATGGGCATGAGCTGACAAACGATGCCAATCCGCGTTATTATATACAACCTTAAATAAAAGGAGATCGAGGTGTCATTTTCTGGAGAATTTAATCAGGCTTTACTAGAGCGTTTTATTCAACTTATTGCCACTCATACAGGCTTACACATTCGCCCAGAAGAAAGAGAAGCTTTAACCCAAAAAATTCGCTTACGGATGAAGTTATTCAATATATCCGTACCAGAAATATATTATTTACTATTAAAAGATTCCTCCCCCCAGAGTGATGATGAATGGCAAGAATTGGCAATTTCGTTGACCGTGTGCGAAAGTTACTTTTTTCGAGATAAAGGACAGTTTTCTCTGCTGCGATATAAAATATTACCGGAATTAATAGCCGCTCAAAAGTACACAAAAACTCTGCGGATTTGGAGCGCCGGTTGCTCAACTGGCGAAGAACCATATTCTCTGGCTATTCTTCTCAATGAGTTAATTCCAGATTGTGACAGATGGAACATCTTTATTTTGGGAACAGATATTAATCAAAATGCGATTGAGCAAGCCCGGCAAGGAGTTTATAGTTCTTGGTCATTTCGTTTACTAGAGTCTCAACTAAAAGAACGCTATTTTTTTCTGAAAGGGGACAAATGGCACCTTAATAATAATATACGCGAACGAGTAATATTTAGAAATATAAATTTGGTAAAAGAGCAATTTGATAATTCAGCTTATGGTATTAAAACACTCGATTTAATTATTTGCCGTAATGTTTTTGTTTATTTTGAAAAGCCAGCAATTTCCTTAGTTTTAAATAAATTCAACAACACGCTTAAGCTTGGTGGATATCTCCTGACGGCTCATAGTGAACTTCAGGGACAAGATATAGGTTTATTGGAGGCAAAATTGTTTCCAGAATCAGTTATCTATCAACGGCGTGAAAATTTGGAATTAGGGGCAGGTCTTTGGGAAAGCAAACCAAGCATATATCCTGATGGAGAAAAAAAACTTTGTTCCTCCGCTCCCGCCAATAATTTGGGAATGAACCTTGGACAATCCATAGGTAACACTTCTCAGTTGATGAAACCAGAAATATTATTGCAGGAAGCAGCGGAAAAAATTAATAATACAGCCAAAGATTTGAGCAGTTTATCGGTTGCTAAACTAAAGGAAGAAAAAAATAATGATGCAGCGGTTACTACACTTCTGTTAGAAGCAGAAGCTCTTTTTAAAAATAAATTTTATGCTTTAGCTATTGAGAAAGCGGAACAAGCGATCGCTTTGGAATCTAAGCAATTTTATCCCTACCATCTCCAAGCAGAAATCTATGCGAATTTAGGTAAATATGATAAAGCAATTCACTATTGCCAGATGGCTCTTAAAGTAAATCCTCTAGCAGAAGAGCCACTATACCTGCTAGCTCATATTGCAGATGAAAGAGGAGATATTAATGCAGCGAAATCTTTTTTAAAGAAAATTATTTACTTGGTTCCTTACTGTATCTACGCTTATTTAGAATTAGGCTATATTTATGATAAAGAAGGAGAGGGAATCAAAGCTACAAAAATGCGAACAGTTGCTTTAGAAATATTACAAAAATTACCTTTCAAAGCTACCTTAGAAAAACTAGATAACCTGACCGTTGAGGAACTTATAGCAAAAATTAATAAAATGTTACCACGACAGCTATAAATTATATGGAATCCAAACAATATATTATCTTCAGGTTGAATGCTTCCCTTTATGGAGTAGAAGCACTTTCAGTACAAGAAATATTTTTTCTTCCTGAGTTAACGCCAATAGTGGAAGCACCGCCTGCTATAGTCGGTGCGCTGAATCTTCGAGGCGAAATTTTGCCAATCATGGATCTCCAGCTTCGGTTTGGTTATGAGTTGGAAGAATACCGCCTCACCGATAGCATCATCGTACTGCAATGCCAGAGATTTCGGTTTGGCATCATCGTCAATCAAGTTCTGGAAGTGCAGACTATCTCCATAAATAAAATTACAGCAGAACTATCTTATGGGCAAGAAGGCACCAATTCCTCTCATTTTGTTGCTGGTTTCGCCACAGTAGGGACAGATATTGTAAGATTGCTAAATCCTGAAAACCTAATTCAATTCTTCGATAGAGTTGAAGCTTTAACCTTAGAACAAACGGTAGAAGGTAAAAGTAAAGAACCATATACTTCTCGTAATTCTTTTAAAGAAAATCGGGTCTTTTGCCCTAATGCCACCCCTGAAGAAAGAGCAATATTTCAGGAACGGGTAGCAAATTTGATGCGACAACCTGAAATTCAAAATGTTATCGGAAGTCGCCCGATTGCAGTTATTGGTTTAAATAATGAGTATTTTGGACTAGACTTAGCTGCGGTGCGGGAGTTTACTGATATTCGTCACTTACAGCCGATTCCCTGCTGCCCAGCTCATATTCTAGGTAATATGAACTTGCGTGGTGAAATATTAACATTAATTGATATTCGTATGGTCTTGAATTTACCAATTGCTAATGTAGTTACTGCATCTAAAGCAATGGTTGTTTACATCGACGATTTAGTGGTTGGTGTCATGATTGATGCTGTATTTGACGTAATATACCTAAACCCGTCCCAGATGATGCCAGTACCTGCTGCCGCCCATTCTATGAATGATGAATATCTCCAGGGAACAGCTCTTTACCGGGAAACAATGATGTGTATTTTAGATTTACCTAAAATCTTATTACAAGGCGGACTGATGGTTGATGAACAAGCGTAATTATTTATTGTTTACAGCTCACATTTACTAGCTGCTTGCTTAAGGAGAAATGAGCCAATGGCATTACTAAAACTAAAGTAGACATCCCGAATAAAAGTTAAATTGTCATGATTGTAAAATTCACCGTGTAGTTCAGCATTAAGCAGGGTAAATACAATGTTTAAAAACTTAAGTTTACAGTCTAGATTGGTCGGCTCATTTCTATTAATGGGTTTGATTGTATTAGTAGTTGGAATAGTGGGTTGGATCGGAAACTCCAGCTTAAGCGAGCATATTAATACTCTTAATAATAATACAGTGCCAAGTGTTATTGGATTGTGGAAAATTAAGGAAGGGCAAACTCAAGTCCAGTCATCAGAGAGAGCCTTACTCAATACACTTCTGAGCCAACAAAATCGGCAAGTTGAATTAACAAGAATCAAGCAGGCTTGGGAGCAGATTGAGGAGGGATTTAAACAATACGAGTCAGCTCCAGCGACCGAGGAGGAAAAAAAGATATATGAACAATTCCTTATAGACTGGGGCAGGTGGAAGCAAGGCCAAGAAAAATTTCTGCGACTTTATCAAAAATTTGAGGATATAGGTATCCCTAATCCTAGAGAAGTGCAGGTTGAACTTCTCAACCAAAATAAGGGGAATTTCCCCCAATTTACAGCAGCAAAAGTTGCTGTAAATCTATTAAATGAGCTGAGTAAACTATCAGCAAATGAAGAGAGAGCATCTTTTGACAAAGCAACCGAATCAATTATATCAGTTATGAATTACAGCGAACAATTTGGGGCAGCAGCCAAAAAAGCAGCTGACACAGATGTAGCTCAAACCACGTTTTGGATCATCCTAGGTATGATTCTCGGCCCCCTCACTGCCATTATCTTTGGCATTTTCTTCAGCATCACGATCGCCAAGCCGCTTAGTTCCAAAATAAGCGGAATTGTCAACACTATTGTCTCTTCTTCATCAGAAATAGCTGCCACGGCAGAGCAGCAGGAACGCACGGCTGCTCAACAGGCGGCGGCAGTTAGCCAAACAACTACCACAATGGATGAACTCGGTGCTTCCTCAAGGGCTACAGCAGAGCAAGCCGAGTCAGCAGCAACGGGAGCACGGCAGGCTATGGCTCTCACAGAGTCGGGGAGCCAAGCGGTAAACAGAACCCTCGAAGAGATGGCAATGCTCAAAGAGAGAGTGGGAGCGATCGCTTCTCAAATTTTGCGTCTTTCGGATCAAACAAATCAGATTGGCAATATCTCTAGTTTGGTGAGTGATGTAGCCAACCAAACTAATATGCTGGCACTAAATGCAGCAGTAGAAGCCGTGCGGGCAGGCGATCATGGCAAAGGATTTGCTGTTGTTGCGGCAGAAATTCGCAAACTAGCAGATCAAAGTAAGACATCAGCTCAAAAGATTAGCACCCTGGTTGCCGATATCCAAAATTCTATTAATTTAACCGTAATGGTTACAGATGAAGGAACGAAAACTGTGCAGGAAGGGGCGAAAACTGCACAAGGCACAGCAGATGCTTTCGCCGGAGTTGCGGATTCTATCCACAATATCGCTGTGAACAGTCAACAAATCTCGTTGAGTGCCAAACAACAAGCGATCGCTATTCAACAAGTCGTCCAAGCGATGAATGCTCTCAATGTGGCAGCAACAGAAACTGCTAGTGGCATCAGTCAAACCAAGGTAGGCATCCAAAGACTAAACGAAGCTGCCTTAAATCTGAAAGTAGTTGTGTAAAGAATACAAAAATTAAAATTGATTGGCAGAAGGCAATTTTTATAGTTCGCAAAATCGTCCAACCAATTAATTAGGTAGCTATACAATTATCAGCTCTTTACCCTACTCAACAACTGAACAAAGCCGCCTTGAATCTTAAAACAGTGGTAAAGCTAAAATCTATTAGCTTTTAGCTATAAAAAACAACACCAACACGTAATCGCCAATAAAGTATAACTAAAAGCTAGCCATGATCGTAGAAGACGAAGAACTACGCAATCTTTTTAAAACGGCAAGTGAAGAACATTTACAGAAAATAAATGACGGTTTACTGTATTTAGAAAAGCACCCGGAAGACCAAGCCAGATTAGAAGAATTACTAAGAGAAGCTCACAGCCTCAAAGGGGATTCTCGAATGCTGGGCGTGCGCGATGTAGAAACCCTTACCCATCAACTAGAACATATTTTGGGATGTGTTAAACGCGGTGAGGCACAACTGACAGCCCAAACGTGCGATCGCTTGTATCAAGGCTTAGATGCTATGTGCAAGCTGGTACATGAAGCCGTCACAGGCGAACCAGCAGGCATCAATACCTTTGGCGTCCTTGCCCACATGATGGGAGCTGATTCTATCAATCCAGCCAAACAAAACAATCACAACGATCGAGTTCAGGAAGAAGTTGAAGCCAATACCGTCACAATAGCCACAACTTCCGAAGCGCCCCCACCACAAATAGATTTAGAGATATCGCCTGCACCATCACCATTAGAGACACTACTAGCACCTTCCTCACCACCCGCACCAGTAGAGGCAGCACCATTAGAAGCGGAGCCTCCCCACCCCACTCCTGCCGACGAAAAGACCTTCTCCAACGGTAGAACCCCCACCGTACCACCCCCAGCAGCAAACGAACCCTACCGCATCGAAACAATTCGCGTCGAAACCCGCAATCTCGATGCCTTGCTCACCCAAGCAGGCGAACTAACCGTCACCAAAATCCGTATTGCTCATCGACTGGCGGAAATTGAGGAAATTGTTGCCCTGTGCGAAGAGTGGAACCGCCCAACACTCCTGAGAACTTCAGCGCTGAATGTCCAGAAGGAAAAGCTAAAACCTGAGAGGCAATTAAATCCCTCTACCACTCAGCACTCACATATAGGGGCGTACAGCAGTGCGTCCTTAGAAACTAAAGCCTTCGGGGAGCGCATGGGAGTTCTAGTCAACCAGTTAAGAAATGCCATCTACGAAGACACCACCAGACTGGATACGATTGCTAGTGACTTAGAAGAGGGAATACGTACCCTACGCCTTTTGCCCCTATCAACTATTTTTCAGATGCTTCCCCGGATGGTACGGGATCTAGCTAAACAGCAAAATAAAGAAATTGAACTAGCGATCGCAGGCGACCAAACCAAAGCCGACAAGCGCATCATAGAAGAAATGAAAGATCCATTGATCCACATGATTCGCAATTGCGTAGATCATGGTATCGAAACACCAGCAGAGCGAGAAGCTGTAGGCAAGCCACCTACCGCCACAATTCGCGTCAGAGGCTACCAAACCGCCACGAATATTGTGATAGAAGTCGCGGACGATGGGCGAGGTTTAGATACTGCAAAGATTAAGCAGACAGCACTTAAGCGCGGAATCTGTCGGGAAGAAGAACTCGCCGCCATGACAACAACTCAAATTCACTCCTTGATTTTTGCCCCCGGCTTCTCCACCCGCACCTTTGTCACCGAAGTTTCTGGCAGAGGTGTAGGGCTGGATGTAGTTCGCACCAACGTCGAACGCCTGAAAGGAACTATACAAGTAGAATCTACCCCCGAAAGAGGATGCACGCTCCGAGTACAACTGGGTATAAACCTAGCAACTGTGTCAGTGTTGATTGTGGAAGTGGGCGGCAGAGTTTATGCCCTGCCAGTGGAGTTTGTGCAACAAACGCGGTTGGTGTCTTCTGATGAAATTTTTTCTATTCAAGGCAGAGAAACTATTATTCAGGACAATCACCCTGTATCAGTAGCGCAACTGGTAGATTTGCTGGAATTGTCAGTAGTCAATGGCAAAACGACTGACAAGGGACAACTGCTGTGCATTATTTTGCAGGTGGGAGAGGAGAGACTGGGATTATTGGTAGATGCCTGTATAGATCAACAGGATGTCATACTTAAACCTCAGAGTAAGTTACTCAAGCGGGTTCGCAATGTTGCTGGCGCAACTATTCTCGGAACTGGGGAAGTTTGCATGGTTTTAAATCCCCTAGATTTGATTAAATCTGTGCAAAAACGAACCGCAGCGATGACCCTGACAAGAGTATTTGCCCAGGAGGAAAAAAGAAGATCAATTTTATTAGCGGAAGATTCTATCGCCATTCGCACTCAAGAAAAGCGCATTTTGGAGAATGCAGGTTATGAAGTGGTGACCGCTGTTGATGGATTGGATGCCTACAACAAACTGAGAACTCGTTCCTTTGATGCGGTGATATCCGATGTGCAAATGCCAAATTTGGATGGCTTGGGGTTTACTGCTAAGATTCGTCAGCATCAGGAATATAACGAATTGCCAATAATTCTGGTGACATCTTTGGCATCAGATGAAGATAAACGTAGGGGTGCCGAAGCTGGTGCCAATGCTTATATCACCAAGGGTACTTTTAATCAGGAAGTGCTTTTAGAAACCTTGAGAAGGTTTATTTAGCTTATGGCTAATAGTAAGCGCAATTCTTCAACTAGCATTTGACAAAATGGCAATAAAAGTTTTATTAGTAGACGATTCTCCTATTGCTATGACAATGCTGAAACGAATTCTGGCATTCTCTCGGGAAATTCAAGTGGTGGGAACAGCCGGAACTGGTAAAGAGGCATTGGCGCTGATTCCGAGTTGTTTGCCAGATGTGATTTGCACAGACCTCTATATGCCACAGATGGATGGTCTGGAATTTATATCTGAAGTTATGGCAACGTATCCAAAACCAATTCTTGTGATTAGCACTTCAGTACAAAAAGAGGATAAACACAATGTTTTTCGGTTGCTGGAAGCAGGGGCGGTGGATATCTTCCCTAAGCCGCGTGGTGGAAATGGTTCGGATTATGAGTTGGTAAAACAGGAGTTGATCGGGAAGATAAAAATCCTTTCCGGGGTTACAGTTTTTACTCATTATCGAAAGAAACCTACAGTTGATACTATTGTTAATAATCGGGAGACTGAGCCTTCCAACATTCGTTACAAAGCTGAGCCTGGTAACAAGAAATATTCGATTTTAAATGGCCAATCCAAAATCCGAAATCCAAAAGATAAAATCGTCACAATTGGTGCGTCTACAGGTGGCCCGCAAGCTTTGTACGCAATTCTCACTCAGCTGCCGATTAATTTCCCGGTGCCAGTGATTTGTATTCAGCACATCAGCGAAGGTTTTTTGCAAGGAATGGTAGATTGGTTGGCGGCTGAGTGTCAAATGCCTATCAAAATTGCTCGTGCTGGGGAGGTTCCAAAACCGGGAACTATTTATTTTCCCCTGGAGCGATCGCATTTGGAGTTTGATGCACAAGGCAGATTTTTGTATTCTTCCTCACCACCCCTGGAAGGGCATCGCCCTTCTGTAACGGTTACTTTTAAATCGGTGGCGAGTGTCTATGGTCAGGCTGCTGTGGGGATATTATTGACGGGGATGGGTAGAGATGGTGCGGAGGGAATGCAGGCGATCGCGTCTGCTGGTGGTGTCACCATTGCTCAGGATGAGGCGAGTTGTGTGGTGTTCGGAATGCCAAAAGAAGCGATCGCGCTTGGTGCAGTCCAGCATATTTTACCCATCACTAAAATAGCGTCGATGCTCACAAGAGTTATTAGTCCTTAGTCATTTCCAACTTTCCAAGGCTTACGGACAACAGACTAATCGCTAATAGCTAATCGCTCATTAGTAGGGATTGGTTGTTCTTTGAGAATGGCGCTATAGGCAGAAGCAAGATTTTGCGCGACGCAAGGCCAAGAGTATCGACGACTTACCAAGCGCCTACCATTTTCACCCAATTGCGATCGCTGTTTTGGAGAGTTGAGGAGGGAAGCGATCGCACCTGCTAAAGGCTCAACTTCTCCTTTAATAACCAGTCCAGCTTTTTCTGCGGCAATTTCTGGCGAAATTTGCACATCTGGAGTCACAATTACTGGTAATCCCGCCGCCATTGCTTCTGCTACAGCAACTCCAAAATTTTCCGAAAACGATGGCAAGACAAACATATCTGAACCTTGCAGCAGCAAATCTTTATCTTCACCAGTGACAAAGCCGGTCATAGATGTGCGAGAAGCTAAGCCAAGCGATGAAACTAAATTTGTTAAGTGTGTAATATAATTTGACTCTCCTGAACCCGCTAATATTAGGTGAAAATCATCTTTTTGGGCGGCAAGTCTGCTTAGCGCGTACACCAGCAAATCTGGGCGCTTTTTATAATGAAGGCGAGACAGAAATAGCACCACTGGCGTAGTTGATGGTATGCCGTAAATTTGGCGTAGTTTTTGTTTAGCTTCAGGGGAAATAGTAGGTCTATCGACTCCTAAAGGTAGGGTAATTGTGGGAGTTTTAATTCCAAATTTACGGACATCTTCTGCTTCGCCAGTACAAGTACAATGGATTGCAGCGGCAGAATTCAAATTGTGTCGCTCAATTAAAAAGGTGTAAATTTGTTTTTTCAGCTGACTTTGTGCCAATGCCCAAGGAGCCATCTGGCCTATAGTACGGACTATGTAGGGAACGCCTTGCCATCTAGCGATCGCGCCAGCACAAGTAGAAGCATAGGAAAAAAGATAGTGAGTTTCTATGATGTCATAGTCGCGGATGTGTAACATGAGCCAGCGAGTGAGAGCCGCAGAAAAAATAAATTCTTTCATCGGTGGCGAAAACCGAGGCAAGAACCAAACAGGAACTTGCTCGTATTCAATCCGTTCATTTAAAGGTACATCTAACAGTGTTGAACCATTATCATTTGTCGTAGCAATTTCCGCGTCAATACCGCAGTCTCGTAAAGCTTTTACCAAATTTAAAACAACGTGACTTGGCCCTCCCAAAGCTGGACTTACGGAGGGAATAACGTGTAAAACTTTCACAATTGCCTCTATCAGAATTGCTACCTACTGATACAGACTTTTGTTATGACATCAGGACGAATGGTTCGGGAGGTGTTTATAAATTATGAAGCGAATATAACAATCCGAATTTAATTATTAAATTTGGACGTAGTGGGTGTACAGGAATATGTATGTGTTGGGACAATTCAGAAATTGCCCTAAGTTATACCATTTCACTTTATGCCTGCAACAGCAAAAAATCTAACCCCAACATAGAACTATTCTTAAGTTAACCGTATTAGGTATTATAGCGATATATCACAGTTTAATTATTCAAAAGCTCTTGCACCCGACTTGCCAATTTTTGTCGATATAAATCCCAAGTTAATTGCTCAGCTTTCCGACGAGCTGCTCGTCCCATCTCTGCTAATTCTTGCGGGTGGCAGTAGCACCACTCTAGTTTTTCCTTAATAGCTTCTACATCACGAATTGGCACAATAAACCCTTCCACGCCATCTGTGACAATATCATAACCAGCCGTATTAGGTGTTGTAATAACGGGAATTCCACAAGCCATTGCCTCTAAAAGCACTAAACCAAATCCTTCAACTAAAGAAGGAAAAACTAGAACATTTGCCGAACTATAGTATTGACTCAATAAGGTATGAGGTACAGAGGAGACATACCGAAAACTATCGGTATATTGAGCTAACCAGCCAGCCGGAAACTCATTAATTCCTACTAATAATAATTCCGCTTCTCTAAGTCGCATTTTTTGCCAAGCTTGTAATAAGTAATGCACACCTTTACGCGGCCCTACCCGACCCACAAATAAAGCTCGAAAAAGTTTATCGCTTTTGGGTTGTGGATGAAAATAGTCAATGGGCGAACCGTAGGGAATGACACTAATTTTTTCCGGTTTCACGCCAATATCTAACAAAGATTTTTTTGTGATAGAAGATGCTACAAAAATATGGTCTGATAACTCGACTTCCTGCTGTTTGCGTTCGATTTTCCAAGCCGGTTCTTTAACTGCCTGTAATGCTGGTGCTAAATCCGGAAATCGTTCAGATTCTTCTACTTGAATATCGCGACTCATGCGATAAAAAATAATTGGTAAATCGTATAAACAGAGAACGCCTTGCTGTTTAGCTGTTTCAAAGGTGACAGCAGCTCCATCTTCATAGGCGTAAACTGCATGAATATTGCTAAGATGATGCTTAGCAACGTGACAATCTAATGAAGAATAGACCCAATTAATAGGCCCCTGATTTCCTAAACCTAATCGATGGCTTAAACTCGTTTTTACTAGCGCCAACCGCATCGCTTCTTGCCAGGGATGGGTTCGCATTGGTATACCAGTGGGGGTAATCCATGTCCGTCGCCCTAATTCATGAGCAACACGATTTCTAATTTGTTTGGGTAATAGACTTAAGTAGCGTGATATAGAACCTTTTGGGTTATAGGCAATGGTGGTGATTACTTCGTGGAGTAAGTCGGCTTCCCATAAAGCGATCGCAGCATTGCGAGAAAATGGACTACTGGTAGGGTGAATCAGGGAAATACGTGGATGAGACATCTTCTTGCAATAGTTGTTGTTCTCGATGCCAATTTTCTACTTGCTCTAATCGAGGTAAGAGAAAAATAAAACTACTGAGAAACCAGTAGTAAATTGAGAAAGTATGATTAAAAACCAGTTGACCATTAATCTGAATTACTTGAATGATAAAAGCTGCAAGTGCTAAGTGGCGCAAAAATGCTCGTTTCAATTTCCAAAATACCAGCCAAAGAGCGATAATAATACTAACTCTTAATCCATACCAAAGAAAAAAACCAACAGGCCCTAATTCCAATATTACTCTGCCCATTTCCGATTCATAATAAGTGGGAATAACTTCACCGGATGGCAAACCTAATGCTTTCTTGAGGGCTGGGGCTGCTTGGTGTGTTGCACCAGTGCCATATCCGTCAAGTTCTTTGTATTTAATAAACTCAAAAGGCTGTGTAAAACTGCCCACAATGCGGCCGGATACATCTTGGTTAGAAGTTGTACGCAGCCAAAAAGCATTGATTGCTGGACGAAACCAGATAGGAGCAACAATAGCAACAACAATCGCCAATGGTAACAACTGTCTAAGGAAGCGCACCGTACTTATAGGACGGGTAAATGCCAGGAAGAATAAATAACCAAACAAAAATAAAACTTCACCAATTATAAGACCGCGAGCGCCAGTCATAAATGAGTTAACGGTTAGCAAAAATATTTCTATAACAGATGCTAACTTCCACCATTTGTACTGGGATGATGCCAGTAAGGGTATTAGTAAACTGAAGCATACTAGCAGGTAGACTGAGTAGCCACTTATGTAGGAGAAAGTTCCTGTAACCCTGACAGAAGATGTCACCCCGAATGTGGCTGCTGATGTCACTTCACCGGGAGCATAAACATTAAGAGGACTGGAAGCAGGAGCGAAGAATTGGGCAATACCTAAGAGGCAAACTGGGACTAAAAATAAAAGATGCGATCGCAAAAACTTATATAGCTCTTCTTCTGACTGAAATAAGGTAGGAATTATCCACATTAAAGGAAGATAAAATAAATAGCCTCTCATTCCAAAAAATCCTACCATAGGCGACCCTAAACTAGGATTAAAAGCCTGAAACAAGCACCAGGCGGCAACTAAAAATATTATCATAGTGATCGGGTCATTTTTAATCGGCAATCTTCTCGCAGAAGCTGAGGAGCCATAGTAGGAAATATAAGCGCCTAAAAGAACAAAGTCTTTCAAAAAATAAATCATATCGCTAGCTTGGGGTAAAACCCATTTTCGCACTGCACCCTCAATAATTAAGAGCGCAAATAGAGCTTTAAGAGTGCGCCGCCAGTTGAGGGATGAAATATAAATTATGACTAAAATAGCTACCAGACCAATTAGCAGTTTCACTTTTTTGCTGCCTCAATAACCTGTAAATATGCCTTGGCAACTTCTGCTTTTTTATGGCGTAATAAATGTGATTCGGCGTTTCTCCTGCAAGTCGATAATTTATCAGGATTAGTCAACAAGTCGAATAGCGCTTTCGTCAGTGCTTTAACATCTCCATTAGGAAAAGTCACTCCACAAGAACCAATGGCATCTTTTAGTCCGCCTCCCTCTGAACCAACGATTGCACAACCACAAGCAATACCTTCTAGTGCAACTACGCCAAAAGGCTCATCCCACAGTGAAGGAATTACCATAATTTGATGTTCATTTAGTATCTGTACTAATTCTTCTCCGATTTTTGAACCCAGAAAAAAAACTTGTTCTGCCAGTGCTAAATCGTTAGTTTTTTGGCGCAGTTTTGGCTCCTCCACCCCAGAACCAATGATGGATAACTGAGGCATCATTCCCTGATGTTTCAATTCTGCCAATGCTTCAAGCAGCATCTCTACACCTTTGTCTGAAACTAGCCGTCCCAGAAATACAAATTCTGTGGTTTTAGCAATTTCAGGAATTACGCGGAATAAATTATCGCGGTATGGATTGGGGATAATTGTAGAAGGATGCTGCAAATGTTCAGCTATAGATTTGCTAATTGAAATTGATGTAGAAAATTTTACCAATACTTCTTTTAAATTCGCCTTCCAACCAGAAAAGTTACCACCAATATCATGTGGTAATTTAATCCAGGTCTGGTGCCTAATTATCCAGGGTTTTCGGCATATCAGAAGCGGCCAAGCATCTTTCAAAATAATACCATTGTGGAAATATACATCACACCATTTTACGAGTTGGAAAAGCTTGGCAGGGCTTGGTTGCCTAATCACATCAAATGGAAACTCTAAACCATCAGCATCAATATGACTACCTGGAGTTTGAGTAACAACTTTAATTGCGTGTCCAAACCGGGTAAATTCATGTGCCAAGACTTCTATATCTGTTTCACTGCCCCCAATGCTCGGATAAAATAGGCGAGATGACATGAGAATTTTTACCATAATGCTTATCACTTTGCCGAAATATTAGGTGATTAATATAGTTGATGCGTAGGCTGAGTTATGACATTGGTTTATGAGCGATCGCTAGTAAGTTATCGCTGTAACGAATACCCTTAAGCAGTCCTCCAGAAACTGTTTGCCATTGCAGCTTGGGAAAGTTGGGAATACCACCAACATTAGTAAAAACAAACTTTGGTGGAGAAAAGTTAGCTTCACTTAGAATGCGCTGAATGTCCTTGCGTAGAAGTGCGGTGATATGTGCCGGGTAACAAGTATCGCTGAAGGCGACAAAATGCCCTCGCAATAGAAGCGCTATCAAAGAACGCCAGCTTTCGTTATTAGGTGTGCTAAAAATAAGTGTTCCACCAGGACGGAGTAATTGAAACCATTCCCTTGCTACGGCTCTAGGATTTTCCAGATGCTCGATGACTTCAGCGGATACAATCACATCAAATGATTGATTGGGAAGATGAATTTTATCGTTTAGATCCCAAGTGATCCATCTAATAGAATTATCTATGTCAACTGGACACTGCATGATGTCAATGCCAGTGATGGAACTAAATCGATTTAATGTTTGAAGGCGCTTAGTTAGATTGCCTGTACCAGCACCAAAATCTAGAAGATCGCCTTTGAGATCGAGCTGCGCCAACACCTGCTCAAATGCTGTGTAGATTGGTTGACTACTCCTACCACCGCTGACATCTGAAGCAAATTGACGCTGGGCTTTGAGACTTTGATTAATGCTCAACAATTGTTTTCTCTAAGTGTGCCGCAAAAGTTTTTGCGTGTACCAACAAGTTATGGGTTTGATACCAAGTACGGGCATTGTCTGCGATCGCTTGCACCTCCACCCAATTTTTACAGTCTGTAGTCTCCTTATCCGGAACCCAGTAATGTTTTCCTGCTTGTATGCCATCAGTTGGCGCACTACATCGAGAACTGACGGGAAGTACGCCATGAGCGCAGTAAGTAGCAAAGATGGTAGATTTCGCCAGGAAGTTAGGGTGGTAGTTCAAGAAACCTGCCAGAGAATTTAACAGGATGCTGCTGATTTCTGTAGCGGGTAGCTGTCCCATCTCAACTATCGGTACGCCATTAACGGAAGATAAAGTTAGACCTGTTGATGGCCCAATATCGAAGATTTCTTTAATTTCTAGCAGCTGACAGGCTAGCTCTAGTTCTGCTAGAGATTCTCGATAAACCTGTAGCCTTTTAGCGCGTCCTCCAAACACCACTAGGCATCGGTTACGTTCTAGTAAAGGTGGCACCTGTTCTGGCTCCCCTATGTTGGAAAATACGGGGAGGGTGGAGATTTGGGTTTGTTGGCCTTGACTCAATTGATATAGTATTTCGGCATAGTGTTGTTTGCTGGTGAGACAGCGATCGCTAACTCTTGCCAGACGCGCCGCCAAATTTTTCTGTAGCGGCGATAACCAAAAGGAACTGTTCCAAATTGCACCAGAAGCATAAACTTCATGGAACATTGTTACTAAATACGTGTTATTTCCCGTACTCTTCCAACGTTCCAAGCCTTCAACTAACCAAGATGGACAGCCTCGTTTTGCATAGCCATAACCCACATAATGTAGCAAAACTGTGGCTGTATCGCTAGGCATTAAAGACAACAGCTCGCTAGCCGAATGCACCTTTATTTGGCTAACAGGAAATCTCTCAGTTTGTGGAGAAACGATGCTAGAGCGATCGCTTACAATAAAATGCGTTTTAGTTCCGTAATCTTTACGCAGTTGGAAAGCTAGATTCAAAGCATAATCACCCACTCCATCAATTGCTGGAGGCAGGCGGGGAACGATACAGATAATTGGTGATGAGGTGTGCATTCGCTAAAATTTTAAAAACCAGAATCGGTACTATTAGCTAGTAATATCAGAAGACCGTGATAGTAAACAAACCATGCCAGTGTGTATTTTTTTTCGCCAGGAAAAAGGTAGAGAGCGAGTAAAGCTTTCGCAAGCATCAACCCAGTTACGCGGCACAAGCTTGAGTACAGTCCCTAATTTTAGATGCCCATTGGTGAGAGTATTGGTAAAAAGTCGGGTTTCTACAACAGTTAACCCTGCTTTTTTAGCCAGCAATTCAACTTCATCGAGATGCAATAAAAAAATATGTCCATCTGCATTAGGCTGAAATTGTATTTCTTCAAACTGACTTGGATCGGGACAATCCGAATACTTAGGTAAACGGTTCTGAAAATATTCACCATTAGGCGTACTCATAACAATGTATCCGCCCACTTTAACCAATTGAGCAATTTTATATAAAAAATCATCAGGATGGGCAACGTGTTCGATAATTTCTGTAATTAAGATTACATCGAAACACCCTTCAAAACCAAGAGAAAAAATGTCTCCAGGTGCATAATGAATTACGCCGCGTTCCCACTTAAGCTTGACATAATCAACTAACTCTTCACGTAAGTCATTCCAAGTAACTTCATAGCCGAGTTCTGCTAAAGACAATGTAAAATTTCCCTGTCCGGCTGCTACATCCAATACTTTCGCCCCCGGTCGGGCAATTTTTTGAACTAATTCCAAAGTATGTTGGCGGCGATTTGCGTAAGCATAAGCATATCCGCGATAACTCATCTCGCCATAAATTTCCAGCAAATCATATGGATAGCTATATTTCCAACTCTCACGCCAACTATCTTGCGGTTGAACTTTTTTCATAAGCCTGTTGAATATCAAGTAGATTAACTTTAAAAAATAGCTAAAAAAATAACCGATGGTAACTAGCGCTATACTTTAGCTCATCAGGTCGGCTACCTATGGGCTTGGCAGGAACACCTGCAACAATTGTGAAAGGGGCAACATCTTTAGTGACTACTGCACCAGCTGCTACAGCTGAGCCTTTACCTAAAGTAACTCCAGGTAAAACTATCGCTCGCGTCCCAATGAAGACATAATCTTCAATATTTACTGGACGATGCCGGCCTTTAAAATTACTACTTTGTAAATCATGATCTGCTGTCAGAATACATACCTCGGCAGAAATCGAAACATTGCCACCAATAGTGATACCGCCACGGTTATCCAATCGACATTTTTGATTAATTACGCTACTTTTACCCATTTTAAAGTTGCTTCTTGTATCAAACCAAGCATCCATAAAGATAAGACTATCTGAACCAATTTCAAATCCCAGACAAAACCGGTAAAAAGACAACCGGATAAAATGGAAAGGAATATGAGCCACAAATCGATTAGTAAAATATAGAATACCCTCAAATAAAACTCTCTTTAGCGCCCTAATAGAAAGGGTGAATATTTTCATAAACCAACCTTAACTTGCATAGCCAGTTTATACAGTTGATTCAGTACATCCAGATGTTTCTGCATTGAAAATTGGGTAGGCACCATTTCCCTTCCTTCCTCTCCCAAATGTTTTGCTAAAGACCAGTCGAGAGCTAAACGTTCAATATTTTGTGCCAATCCAGAAATATCATTTGGTTTTACAAGTAGGGTATGTTGTTGTTGGGCGATATACTCAGGTATTCCTCCTACTCGACTGGCGATGATAGGTCTACCAGCTGCGGCAGCTTCTATACTGACTATTCCTGCTGGTTCGTGCCACACTGACGGAAAAATGAGCGCCCTTGCTGTCTGGAGTAATTTAAAGATTTCCGCTTCATTTGCCCATCCATGAAATGTGACTTTTTTAGTAAGTCCTAGACGCTCTGATAAAGCTTGTATTTCTGTTTTTTGATAGCCATCGCCAGCAATATCTAAGTGAACTGGGACGTTGACTTTTTGTATTGCTCGTAACAGCCAGTCGAGTCCTTTTTGTGGCACAATGCGTCCCATAAAAAGGAAATGCGGCACGTCTTCTTGAGGCGGGGGGAAGTATTCCGGAAGTTTGGGAGCAGGGTAATAAAGGACATGAATCAGGTTCTCGGCGTAACCTAAACGAACCATTTGATCTTTGAGAAACTGGCTGTTTGCGATCGCATGAATATCAGACAAAACGCGCATCTCGTCCCAGGTACTCTGAAAGTCAGCGTACAACTTATGTGGCCTAGCACTACCACAGCGATCCACGAGATGTCCCCAGAGACACCCAGTGAGGCTGTAGATGCGATCACAAGGCTGACTAGAGCGTTTTAGATACTTGCCACCACTGGGACAGTAAGGTTTATGTCCGTGAATGGTGCGGATGGTTGCAATACGCTCGTCTGGAAGTGTACTAATGTCAGTGTGCAGATGCAAAATATCCAGCCTTAGTGCCTTTGCCTGAGTAAATAAATCCCTGTCATCGCGCACAAATATTGGTAGTTCGGTTCCACTATTTGGCACACTGGTATTTGTCTGATTATCCAGAAAATAAACAGCGTCACCGGCTGCAATTTGGGCGGCACTTAGACGGCGGATATATGACGCAACTCCGCCTGGTTCCCAAATGCCGTACATATAATGTCCTATCCGCATAGTATTATTTTCTAACAAATGGATTTAGACTATACAAAAAAATCTTTGTTTATCAATGGAAATCTGTGGAGCTTGAAGTAAGCTTATAAAGACTTGCTGTACAGCTCTAAATGCTTCTTGACTACTGTTGACCAAGTTAAGGTTTTTATCCACTCGTAGCAGCGATTTTGATACTCTAAATATTCGGATGGGGATAAGCTAATAATTTGACGAAGAGCAGTAGCGATCGCTTCCCCTGAATTCTGTTTTACCACAAATCCCGTCCTACCATCATCAACAAATTCAGACATTGCGCCGGCATCGGTACAAATCGCAGGAGTGCCGCAAGCTTGAGATTCTAGCAACGTGAAACCCATTAATTCTGGAACAGGGGTATAGCCACCATAACAGTTAGTATGAACAGAAGGTAAAACGGTAGCGATCGCTGTACGATATTCATGCAGTAACCTCCTATCATCTGCATCGTGAACGAATTCTACAGGTAAACCAACTGCCAATTTTTTCAAGTCTTCGTAAAATTCTTCGTTATAGACTCTTCCAAGAATTGTTAACTTGTAATCTGGAAGATTTAAGAGGCGGAAAGCTTCAATTAAATAATTAATGCCTTTGTGGGGTAAAATCCGACCCACATACAAAATTTTTTTCTGTTTTTCTAAAGATATATCCGGATAAAATCGCTCTGTGTTCATGCCACCTTTAATTAAAACTCCTTTTTTTTGTAGTTCAGCAGGAAGAAAATTAAAGCCAAAGCGGGAGTATGCGATCGCATTACAATAGCCTCGAAACACAGGCATTTTATGATTAATTACAAAATCCCCACCCCCACCGTAATCAGTCACAAAAACCCGCTTTCCTAGCCAAGATGCTGTCAAACATCCCAAATCGGAAATAAGTGTATTTATATGGTGGATGTGAACTACGTCAGCATCCCAAATTGAAGCAAGATATCGAAAAGTTAGGGGATTGACCTTGTTATCATGAATAAAATAGTTAACCGGGTAAATCTCGATTTTGAGATTGTCTTGACAATAAGATTGCCGTTTTGAAGAAAAACTCACCAGCGTAGTATCTACAACCTCTGCCATAAAAGAAGCTAATTCTGTTGTATAGCGTTCACCACCACCAATGATTGATGAGTCATCGAAGTAAGTAGGGGTAATGTGAACAACTTTCATAAATTAAAATTAACTTCTTTGCTAGCTTCTAATTCAAAATAAAGATACCAAGCTGGAAAAATCCAAGCCCATCTTTGCTCATAAGTATGGGGAAATTTATTAGCTAACCGGCTGATAATGGATCTATTAAATCTACCTCCTTGAAATTGAATATGACGGTGCTTAATAGTATATTTCGCATCTGAGTAGTAGGACAACTTGTGTTCCTGACAAAAGTAATCAAACGAAAAGTAACTTAAATGCCATTTATGGGTTGGATCTACAAATGAATTAGCACAAGAAAAATGAGGCGTTGTTATTTTTAAAGTTCCATTTGGTTCCAATATTCGATAAAATTCCTCCAATGTTTTGGGTATATCTTGTAAATGCTCTATCACATCAAAGCACTCAATCTCCGAGAATCTGGAGTTATCAAATGGATAGGGTAATTCATCTAAATCCCAAACTATATCTGGTTCTACTTCAGAAGATTTATCCAGTCTTATTACATCAGGTTCTGAGGATTTACGACCACACCCAACTGATAATATATTCATTGCTTCATCCTGAAAAACCTTATACAGAGAAACTACGTGCAATCTTCTTCAAACCTCGATCTACCAGGTTATTTACCCATTTCATAACAAACCGATAGTGAGGGTAATTATACCTCTGTGCTACAAACTGACGCAGATGAGCGTGAATATTATCTACTCCATGAATTTGTGTCTCAGCAACATCAAAACTATCTTCCCAAAAAAGGTAAGAGATAGTTTCTGAGGGAGATAGTTTTTTAGCAAATGAAGGGGGAAATGATAGCTGAAAATCTCCGTTTATCATGTGGTACTTCATAGTAAATTGCACGCAATTATCAGTAATATCAACTAGCCATCTGTGATGTGACAGTCCAACTATTCTGCTACTTTCTATTCCTCGACAAGATTCCACTAATCTTGACGGAACTTCTATATACCCACGCTTCGACACTCTAATTAGTTCAGAGCAGACATATAGTGGATCTCTGATGTCTTCCAGAGTGTGGGAACAGATAGAAAAGTCGAAAAAGTTGTCTTTAAAGGGCCAAGACTCCTTATCACAAATATCTCTTTGAACCCAAGTATCTCGATTAAAATATTCTTTTTCTCCTCCCTGAGCTTTGCCCATTCCATTTCTTGCGTAAAAACCTCTGGTTTCATAAGGTTCAGCATCAATTACCCAGTTTGCCCGGTTAAATGGGCAAGCCCAACCACCTACATCAAGAACAAGGTCATTAGGTTTTATGCGTGATAAAACTTCTTCTACATTTCCTAACATTTTAATTACTCTTTTGCTACAACCGACCAACGCAATAAGTTAATATAAGTAATCGCACCACTACATATTAACCCTGGAATCACTGATACCATTGCCAGCAATAAAACTCCATAAGTGGTAGATAAATCTAGAAAGTAAGCCATAACAGCCTCAATCAAGATAATACACGGAATATTCAGCCAGTAATATTGTAACCATCCTTTTGAAGTATTAATTGACAACATAATTGCTGAAAGACCATTTAGAACATTTATAACAACTATTAACAGCAATTCTTGTTTTAAGTGAGCATATTTTTGCCCTAATATTAACAATAGTTCTTTAGGGAAAAAGTTAGCGATTGCTATTAAAGACGCCCCAAAAATACAAAAAATTACCAGAACCTGCCAGTAGCGATCGCGAAACTTAATAACTGACTGACAACGAGAGAAGCTTGGCAAAATAATACTTTGCATAACCGCATAAATTAAGGAAAATATAACCCCTAACCGTCCTAAAGCTCCTACTTCAGCAATACTTTTCGTATCCCCAAAAATGCTGATCAACCAGATAGTAAGCTGTCCGTGAATGCAGAAAAATAAGGCATTGGGTGCTTGACTTTTGACGATTTGTAAAATTTCTAATTTGTCTGTTTCATAAACGGGTGCTTTTATATCAATGCTATGAATAACCCAACGGCTCAAAAACAATTGCTGCAACCCCAAGGCAATTGATGCTGTCAAAATAGCTATGGCAGCATTCAAAAAAGTAAAGTAAGCAACAACTAAAATTGCTAGTCGAACAATAGCAGAAATAAAATCTAACCTTTGGACATAATTAAGCTGTGAATGTAATCGCGGAACTACACCTAATATAACAGTACTCAACTGGAAATTTAGCCCTGCCAGGACAGTAATAGTAATTAAAATTGCATATAAAAGCGATGTTCCGTTATTGAATAATAGCCACAGCAGAAGAGGCGTAACTAAAGTGATCGCAATTGTTGCCAGCTTGCGTCTCAACTGCATTGCAGTGTTGATCAATTGACCAAAACGGTACCGATCCTGCCAAACCTTTCCTCCAATTGCCAATAGACCACTGCTAATACCCATGTCAGCTAATAAATTCATTGTCCCTTGCATAGTATTAGCAATAGTGAAATAGGCATATTCCTGTTTATCCAGTGTGCGAACCAGAAAAATTCCACTAGCCATACCTATTGCTTGAATCACCAGTTGGATCGAGACAAACTTACTCAGAATCTGGAGCCGATTGATGAGAACGGGTGGTAAAAAAGGCAAAGGCATCTAAAGGTTATTTAATATTTTTGCACCTATTTGTGCTTGGAAATTATCAGACTATCTAACAATAAGCTTGAGTTATAGGTTGGATTTAGCGAAAGCAAAACTTAACCTATAACTATCCTAATTTTGTGTGAGACATTTGACACTAGCGAAAACATTACTAGAAGATGGACAGGTTTGATGACCGCCAACTCTGACAATAAAATCATCAAAATCTCTTTCTTGTTGAGCCTTTACTATGCCAGTATCGTCCCAACGGATGAGATTACCACCCTTAGCAAGACTGTCTATCCCACCATTAAACTCAGTTTGTTGCCTGGTGTTAGGATTTTCAGTATTTGTTGAGTAGATGATGCCTACAGGTTTGCCATTATAAAAAGATTCTAAGTAAAAGGCATATCTTGTATTTGCCTGAAACTTAAACTCAGCTAACGGTTGCGGAACTGCATCACCAGGAGTTCCTAAAAAATCATTTTGGTTGCTTACGCCTGTGTCGTCCTGAAAATCGGATGGACGGGAGATATCCTGTGGTTTATTCGAGGGCTTGGCTTCACTAATTAGAGGGGTTTTCTCACCTGTATCTAAATTAATAACGCCAAACGTTGACTGAAATGCTCCGTTTGATTCAACAAATTCAAATTCAATAATAGTGTCTAGTTCAAATTGAATGCCCTCATTACCAAAAGTTTCTAGGGCTTGGAGTGGGGTGGTAATGATGCTAAATAATCCTAGCGCGATCGCGCTGATTAAAGCCGGTGGAATCATCTGATTAAGTTTCATATTTTTTCCATTAATTACCAAATTTCCAAAGCTCCACTAGCCCTCAATCTTTCCGCTTCCAAACTGTCCAAACCGCTGATAAATCTCTTGGTTTCTTCTAACAAGCTATTTAGTCGCTGACACTCCGGGGTGTTACAATCTACTGGAGAAATCGCTGCTCCTCTGGCAAATCTTCGCGGCAACTTAGCAATTGCCTCCGCAGAAGCAACACAAGCACCATAGGCATCATCTAAATCTTTGGAAAGTCTTCTGGCAGTATTAATAATTTCAGGATCAAGCTTGCTACTTGAACCAAAGCGGGGCGCTGTATTATTCCATATGTTAGTTCCCGTATTATCTGATTGGTTGGGAGGATTGGCGTTAACAGGAAAAGACTGAAGAAGCAAACAAGTAAAAGGCAAAAGATAGAGAAGTATATTTAAATTTTTGATTTTTGAATGTTGCCCTTTAGTTATGCAAAAGTCCATAATATCACCACCTAAAACTTGAAAGAAAACCCAGTACCCAATACAAACCGCGTTCCATCTCCTGCGCCAGTAATGTCACGCAGTGCAGGGGTAATTACTAGAGGAATATTTTTGAATGGAACAATTGAAACTCCCACTCCCAAATCTTGTCCCGTCCATTCCGCAATCAAACTAACAGGACGAGCCACCCGCACTGCCACACTTCCAAAAACATTGATTCCACCTCTATCATCGTCAACAGCACTTTCGGTGCGGAATTGTCCGTTGCCCACACCAGCTGTTACAGCGACTCGACTAAAAGGCTGGTTGATATCGTCGCGGGTTCGGAAAATTTTAGTAACAACGCCATAGACTGAGTTCTCAAAGTCGTTGTCATCGCCAATATTTAAAAATCCATTCCAGCCAGCAGCAATAGATAAATCTTCTGCTAACCGACGATGCACTTTGGCGTTAAATCCGCCACTACCAAAATCTCGATTGCTGCCAAAACTAGCGATCGCATACGATAACTCTACACCCACCGACTTCCGAGCGTCGCCTAAGCCGACTCCAAAACCTAGCCCTCCATCACTTACATCGGCGAATCGTGTCCGGGATTGATAGGTGGCGCTGATAAAACCAGTGTTATTATCTGCACCAAAACCTGTAGGAGTAACGATGGTAAGCGACGGCGAACCTCGATAAACATCGCCAAACTCAGCAGTTTTTTCTACCTCTCCAAGCTGCGACTGCAATCTGCGAATTTCCTCTAGAGAGGGTACATTTATGGTTGGGTTATCTGGCAATTGTGCCAGCTGATTTGTTGAATCGGGTGAAATTTCTTCGCCTTTACTAACTGACCATTCTGGCGCTACTTGCGGAGTTACCTGCAACGCCGCAGCTCGTCGTAATGAGGCGCTGGGAGTCCATTTATCCGCTTCCTCATATCTGTTACCAGTACCGACCCCCCCTGTATTTTGCTTCCTCAGCTCAGCCTGGGAACGAGGACTGGGAGGTGCGTCCTCCCCAGTGTCGGGAGAAATAATTTTTTTAGAGCGTAAAGCCTCCACTTCCCTGTCAATTAAAGGAGATTCAGCTAAAGACTTTGTACCAGAGATGTTTGAGTCGTCAAGCTCTTCTGAAACCATAACAGTTTTTAGAAAGTCTTGACTTTTGACTCCTGACTCTAGCTGTTGTGCTAGTATTTCTGGCGCTGCAATCGAGCCAGACGGGTTTATTTCAACAGTCTTAACTGGAACAACAAAATTGTCGGTTTCTGGTTCCTTAATCGGCAGGTTGGAACTAGGATTGGCATTAGCTTCCTGGGCGAGTTCCCTAGCAGTCAAAGCCGCTAAGGTACAAATAGCAACAGTCGAGACGCGCATGAATGTAGCTGTGATGTGCTAGCTACTCATACTGATTTGAGTACGTCTATCAGGAAAATTTCTGTTTGGTCTGATAAATTTGCCAATTCTGCAAACTTTCAATACAAAATCTCGTTCTCAGATATATGTCTGAGAACAAGCAAATCCTTATGGCTGATAACTTTAAAGGTGCTACGCTTACAAAATCGCAGTTTTCAAACTTTGGCAAAACTGAGCGATCGCATCCAATCCTTCTGCTGGCGTTCCTTCTGCTAACCGTTTCACAAAGGCACTACCCACAATTACCGCATCTGCTCCCCAATCTTTCACCTGACGGGCGTGTTTTGGTTCGGAGATGCCAAATCCGACACCAATGGGTTTATCAGTTGCAGCCCGTAGATGCTTGAGTAAATCTTGCGCCCGGAAGTCCATTTCTGAGCGTATTCCTGTCACTCCAGTTACGCTGACTAAGTAAATAAATCCCTGAGACTGATGCGCGATCGCTTTTATTCTTTCCTCAGAACTGGTGGGAGCTACCAACAAAATTACTTCAATTCCCAGACTAGCAGCAGTTTCAAGCAGCACCTCCGATTCCTCCAAAGGCAAATCGGGAACCACCAAACCCTTTACCCCAGCACGACTTACCTGCTTTAAGTAAGTTTCAATTCCCCGGTTGAGAATTGGGTTGTAGTAGTTAAAAAGAATAATAGGCGATCGTATCTGGTGACTAACACCCGACACCATCTCCAGCACCTGGTCCAAACGAGTTCCCCGTTGCAAAGCTCTCGTAGCAGCTGCCTGAATCGTCGGCCCATCTGCCAACGGATCTGAGTAGGGAACACCCAGCTCAATCATATCCGCACCAGCGGCATCAAGGACTCGTAAAGCCGATTCCGTTGTCTCCAGATCCGGATCGCCAGCCGTGATAAACGGAATCAAAGCGCACTGGTGGCGATCGCGCAGAGACTCAAAACACTCTCGAATTGAAGTCATTTTTCAGTAGCCAATGTCAATAGTCATTAGTCATTAGACTTCTTGCAAAATTCCTTTTCACCCTCCCCGCTTTTCAAAGAGGGGAAAATTTCTTCCTCCCTCTCCGCTTGTCAAGGAGGGGTTCTAAATATTCTTGCAAGAGGTCTATTGCCTTTTCAGTTTCTTCTCTTGTTCAATTTCAGCTTGCAGTTTAGCCAATTCTTCCGGAGTCAACTCTTCCAGCCGCTTTTGTAACACTGCGTCCTCATAGTCCTTCAGCTGCTGGTTATAAGTCATGTTTTTCGTCCCGACTCGGAACAGGTAAGTCAGCAGCCAGCCGACTAACCCTCCCACCAACAGCAGCTGACTCCAAATACCCGCCTCCAGGCTATCTAGCCCCGCCAACTGCAAAACCAAATACGCTAACCCACCAGCAACAAAGATGCCGATGCCAATCCCAATGATGTCAATTCGTCGCATTTTAAAGATATTTGCTTTCAGCTTTACAGCCTTCGCTGAGTATCAAAAGCTCTTATGTTAGCTCTACACCAGGCGACGCTTCGGCCGAAAATTCAAAAATGGGCTGAGCAGCAACAAACCAGGGAAGAAAAAGAAAACCATAAAATACATGAACCCGCGCTCAAACGAGCTGGCAACATACCACCGCTTTTGCAGGTAGGCATATAGGGCGAAGGGAACAACTATCAGGTAGGTTCCACTCAGAACTAGATACAATATCGCAACCAACATATTTTTTCTTGCAGTAGAAGAACCAGACAGTAGCAGTACCAGCGTCCGTGTGGGGACACCACAAACAGCCGCTTATATGCCCGACTAACTGTAAATATTTTACCCTTTGTTGGAAGCCGCTTAACCACCTTGCCAAAAAGATAGTTGCATTTATTAGCCAGTTAGAGTGTAAGATATAAAATCGTACTAAATAAGAGATTACATCTCTCAACACGGGGGCATGGCGGAATGGCAGACGCTACGGACTTAGAAAACTGAGCCTTGATGAAGAAATTTGTCAAGTGACCGCTCTCAAATTCAGGGAAACCTAAATCTGGCAACAGATATGGCAATCCTGAGCCAAGCCAAATAATTTTAGATTGAAGAATTGGGGATACATCCAAAACCAATCGAAAATCCAAAATCATTTCGGAAGGTGCAGAGACTCGACGGGAGCTACCCTAACGTTAAGCCGAGGGTAAAGAGAGAGTCCAATTCTCAAAGCCTATTGGCAGTAGCGAAAGCTGCGAGAGAATGAAAATCCGTTGACCCGAAAAGGTCGTGAGGGTTCAAGTCCCTCTGCCCCCATTTCCAAATTTTTAAACTGCAACTTAAGGGTTTAGCAGATATTCTGGTAGGCGCTTAATGACACGCTTGAAGGGTGCAGTGTCATTAAGACCCCGCGCCAGCACGAGAGATCCCTGGATCTGCAAAATGGCATCTTCGGCTTTTTGCCGTGCTGCGTCTGAATTAAATCCCGCCTCAATCAAAACCTGCGCCAAGGTATCGATCCAAAGGTTAAGGGCGCATCCGATCTGGGTATGAAAAAGGTTATGGGATTCCCCAATTGCCAGTACCGCTAAAAGACAGCTTTGTTGACCGCAATTGTAAAACTCATCCACCTTTATACTCATCAGGCGAATTCGCTCTCTCGGTTCGCCGCTGCCGCGCAGGGGTGCGAGGATACTTTGTTCTAAACAATGGTTAAGCGAATTGAGAACAGCAGCCGCCATTTCTTCTTTTCCTTTGGGGAAATGGTGATAAAGGCTGGCTTTGCCTAAACCAGTAGCTTTTGAAAGTCGCGTTAGCGTCGCTCCCTCATAGCCGTACTGCTGAAAAACTTTTACTATTCGGGCGATCGCTTCCTCTTTTTCCATCTACAACACTCTGATTGTCTTCTTGACATTATACCGAACGCTCGGTACAGTTTTTATAACCGAGCGTTCGGTACAAAGACACGTCTAGGAGCAGTTAATGATCCAGTTGTACTATCACGAATTATCCGGGAATTGTCATAAAGCACGGCTGATGCTGTCGCTGCTTGGTTTGGAGCATGACCTTGTACCTGTCGATCTGATGAGCGGAGAGCAAAAATCTCCACAGTTTCTCAAGCTCAACCCACTGGGGCAAGTACCAGTCCTGACGGATGGCGATGTGGTGATTCGGGATGCTCAGGCAATTCTGGTTTATCTAGCGCGGCGCTACGGGGATGAAGGTTGGCTACCAGAGTCTGCTGAATTGATCAGTAAAATTGTGCAGTGGTTGTCTATGGCGGCGAATGAGATTCAACAAGGTCTAGCTAGAGCCAGATTACATTTCCTGTTCAACGTGCAAACAGACCTGGGTCTAGCTCAGAAAAAAGCACATCAGGTACTTCAGATTTTAGACGAACACTTAGCACAGCGTCCTTGGCTGGAATGCGATCGCCCAACTATTGCAGATGTCGCCTGCTACCCTTATGTCGGCTTAGCAGGGGATGGCAAAGTTTCTCTCGAAGCTTATCCCCATGCGCGAGCTTGGATTAACCGGATTAAGCAACTACCAGGTTACATTGGAATGCCCGGTTTGTAAGACAAGCAAGCAATGACATCTATATATCATTCCGGAGAACTGGCGATTCAACAACGTGCGGGTGTCCAAGAAGCAGCTAAAGCTTTGAGTCACATTATTAGCCAGATTGTTAAGCCAGCAGCTGTTGACTTTCTGCGTACTCAACGACTAGCGATCGCCAGCACCGTCGATACAAGCGATCGCGTCTGGGCATCCCTATTGACTGGTGAACCTGGATTCGTGCAGGTAGTGACAGGAACGGTGCGGATCGAAGCAGCACCAGTTAATAGCGATCTGCTCAACGAAAACTTGCGGGTGAGAGATGAAATTGGTATCCTGGCGATCGATCTGGCAACTCGCAGGCGCTTAAGGTTAAACGGTAAAGCTCAAGTTCAGCCTGATGGCAGCATTTATGTACATCCTAAGCAGGTGTATTTCAACTGTCCCCAGTACATCCAAAGACGCCACTTAGAGAGCGATTTCGCTCAACCATACAGTCTGCCTAGTATTCAAGACAGACAGACTCTCAGCGAAGAACAGCAGCAAAAGATTGCCCAGGCAGACACCTTCTTCATTGCCAGCTTCCACCCGGACGCTGGTGCTGACGCATCTCATCGTGGCGGAAACCCAGGTTTTGTCAAGGTGTTGAGTGCCAACAAGCTTGTGTTTCCTGATTATTCCGGTAATAATATGTTCCAAACTCTGGGTAATATTTCGCTGAATCCCAATACTGGCTTATTGTTCGTTGACTTTGAACGTGGCAGCACCTTACAACTAACCGGAAAAGCTAAGGTAGTATGGGACGCTGATCGCCTAGCAGAATTTACTGGTGCCTTGCGTGTAGTGGAATTTGAAATCGATCGGGTAATAGCGATCGCTGGTGCTACCCCTCTGCGCTGGCGGTTTGGACAATACTCCCCCTTTAATCCCAGATGAACCAGAGAGTAGAAAACATTGCATCATTCATCAGCGAGTGAAACTTTCCTTTCACTTTCTCTCTATCGCGGACATCGGTAGTTGAGAGCAGTGTCACTCAACCCTTATACGGATGAGAATAAGACTTACTAATTTGTTCCAATATTTTGATGCTTTGAAGAACTGAGAAGTCCTCAAAGTACCACTTTAGTTGCACCTAAAAAGAGCTGAGGGCATTCCCTGCAACATTGGCATCATCCACGTAGAGTTCCCGGATCGCCAAAGGCAACTAAATACAATCTGAAAAATTTAATTTTTCCAGATTTTATAACTTATTTAGTAGCTTCTCCTTAGATTGACTCGTGTCTTTTCCCTCGTAGAAACTCTGATCTATAAAAGTATCTTTATCTTTAGATTGACCCTCTGTTTTGGGGGATGATTGCTTACCCGCAACCGTGTTTTGCCTGGACTTTGACTCTGTTGCTCCCATGCGAATCTGAATTTGAGGGCCAGAACTGGCTAAGCGAATAATCATCCCGTCCACCACTGGTGCTTGGGTGATACGTTTTCCTTCTAAATAAGTGCCGTTGGCACCTAAACTAACAACTTCCCATTCATCACCATGACGGCGTAGCTCGACATGGTGACGAGAAACAACGGCGCTATAGAGGATGACATTATTCTCAGTTGAGCGTCCGATCCGAATAACTGATTCGGAGGCAAAAGTCCAGTTTTGGACTGGGATAGATTGGAGAGGATGCAGCAGTGTCAGGGTAATCACCGATGTCACATAATTTTAAATATTTCCGCCTCTAGGCTTGGGAATTGTAACAGTCTGAACAGATGTAACATCTTTCAATCAATAAATTGAGATTTATCTCTCAACTACTGGAGTCAGACTGCGAATTGGTACGACGTGAGTAGATGGAATAGACAAGCTTTTGACATCGTTCCACCAGTTTTTTGTGTCCTTAGTCTAGGATACCCACGGGCGTTACAATCGCATCGTACCATGACGGTGTTGAGTCCGTGTAACCTCTGAATTGATTCAGTAAGATTACCGCTCTCATACTTTTTAGCTTTAGGGGTGGAATTTACACAAACCTGATAGCGATGCTTATTTATTTCCTCAAGCCTATCACTTAAAAAAAGTGTCTGCAATTGCCATGACCCCTCACCCCAAAGGCTTGCACAGCGTAAACTTTGGCACTTTTATGAGCGATTTGAAGACAGCCTTAAGAAACTTGGAACAAGAATGTCACCTTATCACCTTTGCCTAAGCTAATGCGATCTCCTGTTCTCAGACGGTGCCGATTACCACTAGGCAGGGGATTATGGTTAACATATGTGCCATTAGAACTGCCAACGTCTTCAATGTAGTAGGCATCACCCTCTACACGGATATCGGCATGAATCCGCGAAACAATCTCTGAATTCGGAAAACCCGAAACATCAATATCAGGCGGAATCTGGTCATTTGGCTTGCCTATGTGAATTACCGACAATTGCGAGGGCAATTCTATCATCGTATCCGTTTGGGTGTGCAGCAGGCGGGCGCTCTGCTGCTGTAGTTGAGTTTTAGAGCTACCAGGCATTGCCGCCCCACTTGCCCCTGTGCTGCGAGAAGAAGGCTCCGATGAGGATTCAGCGCTGCTCCCTGAGGTTGGGGGTTCATTGACCACAGTAGCTTGTACTGGTACTGGATCTGGTATGTCTGGACTGGGGATAGATGGTGGAGAACTAACCTCTAAGGGATCGGGTGCTACCAACGGATCGGGGTTCATTAAGTCCGGTATGCTGGGCAGCGGCCCAGGTGCTGCTGATGCCTCTACCTCTAAAGGGTTACTAGGTTTGAGGTTAGTGCCACACTGACCGCAGAAGGTGGCATCGGTTTGAACAGGTGCGCCACAGTTGGGACACGCTGTAGTAGCGGGTAAGGGAGTGTAGCAAGCCTCACACGCTTGCGCTCCATCAGGATTTTGGTGATTACAATTGGGGCAGACAATCATAAAATCTCCTTGCGGACGGTATCCCTCCTGATTAGTGGAGTGGGAGGTCAGATTCAAATATATTCCGAATTGCCAGGGATTTTAACTTTTTAGCTCAAGACCAGCAGCTTCGTCCAAAAGCCACCAAAGTTCCCCTTGGGGCTGGATTAATCGGCTGGGATATTCCATGTCATCAGCAGTAGAGGCAAAAACTTGAGCTAAGGCGGGGCGTTTACTAGCACCAGCAACAACAAATACCACACAACGGGCATGATTAATCAGTGGCGCTGTAAAGGTGATGCGGGGCTGAGTGTCTTTGTCACCCACTGTTATCAGTTTTTCGCGTACTTGTAATGCTTCTGTGTGGGGAAACAAAGAAGCTGTATGTCCATCATCTCCCATCCCCAACAAAATCAGATCGAATGCCGGAAACTCTCCTGGTTGAACTTGAAAAAATTCCCGGAGGTGTTGAGAGTGTTTCTCGGCTGCTACTGCTGGGTCGGCTTCGTCGGTGGGTATGGGGTGGATATTGGCAGCTGGGATATTAACTTTGTCAAGCCAAGCGCTACGCGCCATGCGTTGATTGCTATCGGGATGATCTGGCGGTACGTAGCGTTCATCACCCCAAAATATGTGAATTTTGTCCCAAGGAAGATTTTGCGAAGCGATCGCTTCATACAGAGGCTTGGGAGTGCTACCACCGGATAAAGCTATAGTACAAAGCGATCGCTCATTTATCGCCTTGTGAATTTGTTCTAGACATATTTCCAGAGATCGCTCTATCAGCGCCGTCCGCTCCGGTAAAACTTCAACAATTTTATTCATTTGGATGTTTATATTGGGTCACACCATACCGAAAATATTACTGTTTCTTGTCTAACTGCACCCATCGATACCTATATCATCATTGAGAGCTTGGAATTAGGAGCGATACTAGCCGTTACATCAAAAAATCCTTATTCTGGTTGATTGACATAAATAACTTTTACAGCAGGGAGAATATCTGAAATGGGAAGAATTTTTATTTCAGCAGGTCACGGTGCTGGAGAGCCGGGCGCGAGAGTTGCTGGCACTACAGAAGCCCAGGAGATGATTTTACTGCGCGACCTAATTTTACAAGAATTGCGATCGCGCAATTTTGAAGTTCTTTCTGTCCCCGACGACCAGACAATGGAGCAGACAATTTCTTGGATAAACGCCCGCGCTCGTAGCGGTGATGTAGCGCTCGAAATTCATGCCGATGCCATGTCCAACCCAACGACTAGAGGCGCTAGCGTCTACTACATTGCCAACAACGACGAGCGCAAGAAAAATGCTGAACTGCTACTTCTGGCACTACTGCGCCGCGTTCCCCAATTGCCTAGTCGGGGAGTTAAACCAGACACAGCCACAGGCGTAGGTCGTTTAGAATTTTGCCGTAACATCACTATTCCCTCCCTGCTGATGGAAGTTGGGTTTCTCACCAACCCAGACGACCGCTTTTTAATTCAAAATCGTCGCCGCGACCTAGCACTAGGAATAGCAGACGGACTTGCCTCATGGAGCCGAGGTGATGGTGGCACCGTTCCTGGCACTGATCCTACCTATGCTCCCATAAATATCAACATTAACAACCAGTTGTACGGGGAAAAAGGCATCCTGATCAATAGCAACGCCTACATCCCAATTGACTTGGTAGACAGGCTCTCAATTGACTTGACAAATAACACCTCAGTCCGTCGCGTACCATATCGGGGTGTCGTCTATGTTAAAGCCGTCGAACTGCGGAGCTTTAATATTTCTGTGAGCTGGGATAGCGCCACCCGTACCCTGTTTTTGCGGTCGATTTTACCAATTTGTCCCGGTCAGTTTGACCGAATTATGGGACATGGTAATACATCTGAGGTGCAGCTGATTATGTTCCTCAAAGCTAACAATGAGAACGCCCTCGCCCTGTTTCCTGACTTACCTAAACTCTACCGGGAAGAAGCAACCATCGAAGGCGTAAACTATGACATTGCCTTCTCGCAAATGTGTGTAGAAACAGGCTTTTTGCGCTTCGGTAGCGATATCAGACCTAGCCAAAACAACTTTGCAGGTTTGGGAGCTGTCGGCGGTGCTTCCGAAAGCGCATCGTTTCCCAGCGCCAGAATTGGTGTCAGAGCGCACATCCAACATTTAAAAGCTTATGCTAGTCTGGAGCCTTTGGTACAAGAACAGGTAGACCCCCGCTTTCGCTTTGTCACACGAGGGATTGCGCCTCTGATCCAGCAGCTAAGCGGACGTTGGGCGGCAGATCCACAGTACGGCGCTAGAATTGAGGCAACTCTCAGACGGCTTTATGAGTCAGCAGGCTTACTGTAAGATTTTGGATTAGCAATAAATCCAAAATCGTCAACCTATTTTGAAAAAGCGAATAATTTCCCGAACGTGGTCGAGAAATTGGCTTTCTGCACCATTGCTTTACCCAACATTTTAGGTTAGAGGTGCTACTACAAGGTGTAGTTACAAAATTCCTAATCGTGTAAGGGTTAAGGGGTGCTTGCGGGAATTTAAGCCCTGTAGAGACGTTCTATCTTAACGCCTCTACCACGATTATCGCTTTGGCTTTCTTCCTTTAACCGAACAGTATTGCGGCTATTCTTTCCACCCCCTTAAAAACGGGGTCGTTGCAAGCCGGGGGAGCAAAACCTTATCCGAGATGTATCGACAGCATTCCCTTGTAGCAGCAACGCCACCTCCAGACGAGCTACATCAAATTAAGCCGGATTTTAGCATTTTCACACTGGACGATAGACGATAGAGGATAGACGATGGACTATAGACGACATTATTGTCTATAGTCCTGTGCCTAAATAGAACTGTAATCACCCTAACCTTATCAGCCCTACAAATGAGACTGCGAACGAAGACACTACTCGTCATTGGCGCGACCCTCGTAGGTCTAGTTGGGGTTCTGTATGCCACCTCCTCGACCATCTTGTTGCGTAGCCTCACCAGAGCAGAGGAACACAATGCCCGCCAAGTGGTTAAGGGAACAATTAATATTTTTGCCGAAACCGGAAACGACTTAAGCGTTACTGCTGTTGATTGGGCTAAGTGGGATGACACTTACAACTTTATCGAAAACCCAAACCAAGCCTATATAGAATCAAATCTCATTCCAGAATCCCTCACCAACCTACGGGTTAACTTGGTGCTGTACATCGACAAAAACTCAAAAATTGTCTTTGGCACAGGTTTTGATTTAAAAAGCCAGAAAAAAACCCCGATTCCAGCGCTGATTCGAGAACGCATTTCCCCCAAAGATCCGCTTTTACAACGTCCCCTATCTAATCGCAGTTTGGCGGGACTGCTGCTGCTTCCTGAAGGGGCAATGCTGATTAATTCGCAGCCTATTTTACCAACCAATGGCAAAGGAGCGAATCGCGGAGCCTTAATTTTTGGGCGCTATCTAGATGCTGCCGCTTTGGAAAAGATAAGTCGGATCAACCGTTTTCCCGTCACCATACACAGGCTAAATGATGCCAAGATGCCTGTTGACTTTCAAGCAGCACAAAAAGCTTTGTTGCAGAAAGGACAGATTGCAGTCAACGCCACAAGCGATCGCACAGCCGGATACACCATACTAAAAGACATCTACGGCAAGCCTGCGCTGCTGTTGCGGGTGGATATCCCCAGAGAAATTTACCAGCAAGGCAAAATCCGCCTGCGCTATCTCATCGCATCCCTGCTAGTGGTGGGAGCGGTTTTTGGCGGCATAACCTTGCTGCTTCTGGAGCGATTAGTTTTGTCGCGGTTGGCTTCTTTGAACGCTGGGGTAAAGAAAATTGGCAAGAGCAACGACCTTTCTATGCGCCTTGAAAGCCAGGGAAAAGATGAATTGTCCAGCTTGAGTGACAACATCAACTTGATGCTGGCAGCCTTAGAACATCAAGTGCGTCAGCGACAAGAAAGCGAAGAACGTCACCGCGCCGTAGTTGAGCAAGCCTCGGAAGGAATTTTTCTGGTTGATGTTGATACCAGACGCATTTTGGAAGCTAATACCGCCTTTGCTGAACTGGTGGGTTACACCTCCACGGCGTTGCTAAAACTGACAATTTATGATGTAATAGCCTCGCGTCGCGAAACCATTGACCAAAATATTCAGCGTATCCTGACAGAAAAACATCACGTCCTGGGAGAACGGCGCTACCAGCGGCAAGATGGAACTCTTGTGGATGTGGAAGTCTCTGCCAACCCGATTTCCTATGGTGGTAGAGAGGTGTTGTGTATCGTAGTTCGGGATATCACCCAGCGCAAACAAGCCGAAGCAGAAATTCGCCAGAAAGAAGCGACACTCCAAGAAAGCGAGACTCGGCTACGCAAACAGCAGACAGCGCTGTTGGATATGGCTAGGTGTCAGCCCATCTACGCCGGAGATTTGAGCGCTGCATGGCGGGAGATTACCGAGACAGCAACTAACACTCTAGACGTGGAACGCGCCAGTGTGTGGCTCTACAATTGGAGGCTCTCGACTGGCGACTGGGGAGAGAGGGAGAGTGGGAGCAGGGCAGAGGAAACAAACCAAAATCTAAAATTGGTTTGCGTTGACTTGTATGAATTGCGTAACCAGCAGCATACCAGTGGCGCAGAACTGGCAGATGTTGACTATCCAGGCTATTTCCAAGCGTTGGAAGCGGATCGTGTAATTGCAGCTGACGATGCTCACACCGATCCTCGAACTCAGGAGTTTTCCGCATCTTATCTCGCTCCTTTGGGGATTGCTTCTATGTTGGATGCGCCAATTCGGGTTGGGGGGCAAACAGTGGGGGTGCTTTGTCTGGAACACATCGGTACAGTTCGACGCTGGGCGCTGGAGGAGCAGAATTTTGCTAGTTATTTGGCGTATATGGCTGCTTTGGCGATGGAAGCAAGCGACGCACGCCTTGCTGAAGCCGCACTCGCTACCAGTGAAGCTAAATTCCGCTCTCTGATTCTCAACAGTTCGGATTTAATCACTATTTTTGGAGCTGACGGTATTACCCGCTATCAAAGTCCTTCGGTTTTCAACATTTTGGGATACCAGAAGGAGGACTTAATCGGCATAAATACCTTGTTCATGGTTCACCCAAATGATATTTCTCGCGTTGCAGATACTTTCCAAAAATCTCTTGACAACCCTCATATTGTTTTTTCTTGTGAATATCGTTTTCCGCGAAAGGATGGCTCTTGGTGTTTTCTCGAATCAACTGGTAGCAATCTACTGGACGATCCATCAATAGCAGGTATGGTAGTTAACTCCCGCGATATCACCGAACGCAAGCAAGCTGAAGCAGCACTGCGCCAAGCCGAAGAGAGATATCGCAGCATCTTTGAAAACGCGGTTGAAGGCATTTTCCAAACCACTCTTGAAGGAAGCTATATCAGCGTGAATCCTGCATTAGCACGCATATATGGTTACTCTTCACCAGAAGAAATGATGGCGAAGATTACCAATGTTGAGCAGCAAGTTTACGTTGACCCTAACCGACGTGCGGAATTTATTGCTGCCATGCAGAAGGATAATTCGGTGTCCCGGTTTGAATCTCAAGTTTATCGTCTGGATGGTAGTATTATTTGGATTTCTGAAAGTGCACGCAACGTTAGAAATCCTCAAGGGCAAGTTTTGTATTATGAAGGCACTGTTCAAGATATTACTGAGCGCAAACTAGCAGAAGAAGCACTGCGCTATCAACAGGAACAATCGGAATTATTGTTGCTCAATATTTTACCGAAGTTAATTGCTGAGCGGCTGAAAGGAGATGAAAGTACCATTGCTGACAGTTTTGCCGAAGTGACAGTTTTATTTGCCGATATTGTTGGTTTTACAGAACTTTCTGCTGATACACCGCCAACTAAACTCGTAGAGTTGCTTAACGAGATATTTTCAGCTTTTGACCTGCTAGCTGAAAAACACGGATTGGAGAAAATTAAAACTATCGGCGATGCCTATATGGTAGTAGGTGGTTTACCGACACCCAGAGCCGATCACGCCGAAGCGATCGCGGCGATGGCGCTGGATATGCAGAATGCGATCGCTCACTTCAACCGCAAAAACGATAAAACTTTCAGCATCCGTATCGGCATCAACACTGGGCCAGTTGTTGCTGGTGTTATTGGTATCAAAAAGTTTATTTACGATCTGTGGGGCGACACGGTGAATACCGCTTCTCGCATGGAATCCCACGGAATACCCGGTGAAATACAAGTTACAGATGCTACATACGAATTATTAAAATATCAGTATCAGTTTCAGGAGCGGGGTGTTATTCAAGTAAAAGGCAAAGGCAACATGACAACTTATCTCCTGGTTGGGAAAAAAGTTAAAAACCACGTAGTTCTATAAGTGCGGCTGAAAAGCGATACATCTGGAGGGACATGGCAATGCCATGTCCCTACAACACAATAAAAAATTTTTTTCGTTAAAAATTTTTAACTGGGAATGCTATTAGCGAGGCGACCGCCTCACGTATGATCCAAGCTTTCCTGAGTCCTTGGGGGAGGTAGCGCCTCTCTTGTGAGCGTTTCCAGTCTGAAACTCTTAACAAGAATCTCCCACTCTCCCCGGCTGCCCCTATGTCAGCTGTGTTACTATCTGGGAAAATCTTCTCTTATCTCGATCACTCATGGGCAAGGTTCTGGTGTTAAACGCCTCGTATGAACCGCTCAATATAACGAGCTGGCGACGCGCGGCAGTCTTGTTGATCAAAGGGAAAGCCGAACAAGTTGAACACAACGGCAAACTCGTATATACAGAGTTCCCATTACCAACGGTTATTCGACTGCGATACTATGTCCGAGTTCCTTACAAGGAAATTCCTCTGACCCGTCGAAATATCCTCCATCGTGATAATCACTCCTGTCAATACTGCTCTTACACGGGTGATGATTTAACCCTCGATCATGTGATTCCCCGTTCTCGCGGTGGTGGTGATAGCTGGGAAAACATTGTCACCGCTTGCGTCCGGTGCAATGTCAACAAAGGTAGCCGCACTCCCAAAGAAGCAAATATGATATTGCGACACCCTCCCCGAAAACCATACAGTAGCCTGCACTTTGAGGTTGCTAAACACCTCAAGAGTGGTACGCATCAGGAATGGCGAAAATATGTAATTGGTCTTTAAACCCCCTACACCAATCAATAGGTGCAGGGGGTTTTTTGTCAAAACTCAAAAGAAAGAACTAACTTGTATTTCTAAGCTGTTAAGTTTCTGTGTCAAGTCCGGAAAACGCGACCACAGAGGGAGTGCGGCTGGTCAATTTTTTTGTCAAGATCGATGAATAAGTCGGTCTGTCCAGCTCGGCATCCTATCACCACCGTCTGAAAACCTGGTTGGCTCAGAAAAAGCGGGTTTGAAGCATATGTAGCCTTCTTGTTCATAGCCTGGATCAATTTTGGCCAACCCTCAAACATCTGGCAGTAAGTGTGAGGACGATTGCGGCAGTAACTGGAATATTAATCAGAAAATACTTTGACATTGCGTCATTTATATGCAATCAAATTTGCTCAACCCTCTCAATGGTTCTTCAATAGCCGCTGAGTCGATGTCTATAGACAATCAGCAAAATTCAGGGTCTGTTGTGGAAACTCAAGAAATGGAGCCAACTGCCAAACAATCGAGCAATGCTTCGGGAAATTATTCTAGAAGAGTGTCGAACGAACGGCCGCCAGAACGTGTAGTCGAGTTGCTACGACAAACTTTAGAGCGTCACCGAGGCGATCGCCAGCTGGTGCTACTACAAGATTTTCCCGATCCAGATGCTCTTTCTGGAGCTTGGGCGTATCAACTTATTGCTAAGCAGTACAATATCCAGTGCGAAATTGTCTATGCTGGTACTCTTAGCCATCAGGAAAATATTGCTCTGGTTAAACTTACGGGTTTACCTGCTAGACGCTGGGGTATCCAGAGCCTGAAGGAAAAAGATTTATCCGTGTATCAGGGATGCGTTTTGATTGATAATCAAGGCACTACTTGTCAATTACTGCCTCTGGTGCAACAGGCTGGCATCCCGATTAGGGTTGTGATTGACCATCACAGTACGCAGAACGAACTCAACGCGGAATTTACAGATATTCGCCCTAGTACCAGAGCTACTGCCACGATTTTAACTCAGTATCTCCAGGCGGGTTTACTGAAGTTAGATAGCAGCGTCAGCGATCACGTTAAATGCGCTACGGCGTTGATGCACGGGTTAAGGTCGGATACTAACCGACTGATGCAGGCGCAGGAAGAGGATTTTCAGGCGGCGGGGTATCTGAGCCGATTTTATGATGCTCAACTGCTGAATGCAGTTTTGCAGGCTTATCGGTCTAAGCGGGTGATGGATGTGATCGAGCGATCGCTTACTAACCGCATCGTCCAGAATAACTTCTCCATCGCTGGTGTCGGCTACCTCCGCTACGAAGACCGAGATGCCATTCCCCAAGCGGCAGATTTTCTAGTAACAGAAGAAAACGTCCACACTGCTGTGGTTTACGGGATTGTCCACGACGAAGACGAAGAACTCGAAGTCGTCATCGGTTCTCTGAGAACCAGCAAACTTACCCTCGACCCCGACGAATTTATCAAAGAAGCCTTTGGGCAAGACAGTCAGGGACGCTTCTTTGGTGGTGGTAGACTTTCAGCAGGCGGCTTTGAAATCCCAATGGGATTTTTGGGCGGGTTTAATGAAAATTCCGAGTACGCCAAGATAAAATGGGAAGTTTTTGACAGCCAAATCAAGCAAAAACTCCTCCGCTTGGTCAACCCCAAAGATAACCTACTTCATGGAGAGTAAAGGTTGGGAGTGGGGAAGATGATTACCAATGACCACTAAACTATACTTAATTCGTCACGGAATCGCAGCCGATCCACTTGAGTATGAAAGCGATCGCGATCGCCCCTTAACAGCCGTTGGGCAGCAAAAAACTGCTAAAGTAGCAAAACGGCTGCAAGAGTTGGATCTGCATTTCGACCTGATTCTAACCAGTCCCCTAGTAAGGGCGCGTCAAACTGCCGAAATTCTCTACCACACTAATCTGAGTTCCCATCTAGAAGAATCAAACCAACTTGCTCCCGGTGGAAACATCCATACTTGGATCAACTGGTTAGAAGCATGGCAAAACTCAGGCGGTTCCCAGTTAGCGCTAGTTGGTCATCAACCAGACTTGGGAAATTGGGCAGAAATCTTGGTTTGGGGTAATGTCAAAGCAGCAATCATCCTGAAAAAAGCAGGAATTATCGGGTTAAACTTGCCATCTAGCGGTTCGCCCATAGGTAATAGCGAACTATTTTGGCTGACAGCACCCAAGCTGTTACTGTAATGCCGATAAAATAATTCTGGTAAAAAGGGCGACCGATACATCCATTTTTGGTAAGTTACCCTGAAAATGTTTCACTCACCCAACTGGTAGTAACATGACTGTCTGCGAGTATAAACCAGGTCTAGAAGGCATTCCGGCTGCCCAATCCAGCATCAGCTACGTCGATGGTAAACAGGGGATACTGGAATATAGAGGCATTCGTATCGAAGACCTCGCAGAAAAAAGTACGTTTTTGGAAACGTCCTATTTATTAATTTGGGGTGAACTCCCGACAAAGGCAGAACTCGAAGCCTTTGAAAGTGAAATTCGCTACCACAGGCGGATTAAATATCGCATCCGGGACATGATGAAATGCTTCCCCGAAACCGGACACCCGATGGATGCGCTACAAGCCTCAGCAGCGGCTCTAGGGCTGTTTTACTCGCGTCGCGCTTTAGATAACCCGGCTTACATTCGCCAAGCCGTGGTGCGTCTTTTAGCAAAGATTCCGACAATGGTGGCGGCGTTCCAGCTGATGCGGAAAGGTAACGACCCGGTGCGTCCTCGCGACGATCTCGACTATGCTGGCAATTTCCTATATATGCTAAACGAGCGGGAACCCGATCCGCTGGCGGCTAGGATTTTCGATGTCTGTCTGACGCTCCATGCAGAGCATACGATGAATGCTTCCACCTTTTCAGCTAGGGTAACGGCTTCGACTCTGACTGACCCCTACGCAGTAGTAGCCTCAGCTGTGGGAACTTTAGCAGGCCCTCTGCATGGTGGAGCGAATGAAGAAGTCATCACCATGTTAGAAGAAATTGGCTCGGTGGAAAATGTCCGCCCTTGGCTGGATAATTTGCCGCCTAAGTCTAAAATTATGGGCTTTGGTCATCGCGTCTACAAGGTGAAAGATCCGCGAGCAACAATTCTGCAAAGTTTAGCAGAGCAGTTGTTTGAGAAGTTTGGACACGATAAATACTATGACATTGCCGTGGAGTTGGAAAAGGCAGTCGAGGAAAAATTAGGCCCAAAAGGAATTTATCCAAACGTAGATTTTTACTCTGGTTTGGTTTATCGGAAAATGGCAATTCCCACAGATTTGTTTACTCCGGTGTTTGCGATCGCTCGCGTAGCTGGTTGGCTTGCTCACTGGAAAGAACAGCTCGGAGAAAACCGCATCTTCCGTCCTACCCAAATGTATACTGGCGATCGCGGAGCTGCCTATATCCCCATCGACCAGCGCTAGATACAAGTTAAAACAAAAAATTATTTCTCATGTAGAGACGTTTGGAAACATCTCTACATTTTTTTTGATGGGTGCCACAATTATTAATAAGAAAACAAAAATTTAATTCAGGGAAACTCTTCCAGGTATAGCTTTGTAGCTTCTTTCAAATTGGAAATAGCTTCTTCAATCGTTTCTCCTTAGTCCAACAAAGCGATCGCGCTTTTTTATAGACTAGACCAGATGAGCGATCGCGCTTTACAAAAAAGGGGGGAAGAGAAAGCGATCGCGCTCATTACTCTTCATCATAGTTAAATTCCACTTTACTTTGTTTGATTATTTCATCTAACACTAGGCTCAGATAACCTTTTTCAACAGCTTCTTCAAATCGCTCTATTAAAATTGGTAAATTTATTATTTCCTCTATAGCATCCATATATTGCTTGACAATTGTGGTTATGTAATATTGTTCTTCTGCTTTTTCCTTAATTCTTCTTTTTAATTCTTCAACGTGGATGTCCGACTTTATTACAAATGTTATTGGATAACGCTGAATTTTATCAATATCTAAAAAGTATTTTCTAACATCTGTTGTTTCAGTTACCTGAAAAAATCTTCCCAGAGGTTTCATAACAAAATCAATGCCGCCATCGTTCGCGTTAGTGCGCCCTGTTTTGTATAATTTTAAATTTTCTTCTTGGATGTTTTCAAGTTCAAAACCAAAATATATAACTTGCTCATTGTAGTAGTATTTTAATATGCTGTAACTGACAATTTCAAATAATCTAGCATCTACATTAGGAGCTAAAAGTTCAAATACAAAATTTGTAGCCTGATATTGGTCTGCTGTGTGCAAATTTTTTATCTGCTCGCATTGTTTAATCAAGTCTTCAAATTTATTTTGCTTTACCTCAATATATTGATTTATGATTTTAATAATACTTTCGGCGATGTTATATGTCTGGTTTTCAAAGTTACATATTAATAAATTTTCATTAATCCAATATCTTTTTCTACTAACGTCTCTAATAATTGGGATATTTTCACAAGTCGGAAAGAATTTCCTAAACTCTCCATTAACTCTATCATTTAGAGCATGGTTTTGCAGTTTTTCCCCGAAAGGTAATTCCCTTTGTCTACGGAAAAGAGCTGAGAACTTAGCTCCTTCATAATTTTTGTAGGTTTCATTTATATTAAAACCTTTGTTGATATAATCTTCTACTAGAACATAAATAGCGTACAGGTTGCCAAAACTACTTCGTGCTTTAGAGCCACGTTCAGCAGAACTGGTTTTAAGATTTATATATTGTAAAAGCAGACAATATGAATATATTAAATCAGCTTTTTCTTCAAACTCATCTATTAAAATTTGCTTTATTGTTTCTGTAAACGAGTGTTTCAATTTAATAAAAATCTGATAAATTTAAACTTAGTTGAATATCTTTTTCATTCTTGCCTTCAAAATTTTTTAAAAGCTTGGTCAATTTTTGTCCCTTATATTCAGAAGTAATATCTAATCTTCTTAAACCTATTTTGACATATTCCTCTTGTACTTCTATACCGATTGACTTTCTATTAAGTCTCTGGGCAACAGCACAAGTCGTAAAAGTCCCTGCAAATGGGTCAAGAACTAAATCGCCTATCTTGGAACTTGCTCTAATGATTCTTTCCAATAAGGCTTCTGGTTTTTGGCTGGGATGATTTTCATATTCCGGCATTCTATATCTAACTCTAGTAATATACCAAACATTTCCAGGGACTTTTTGGGAGTTATAAGGTGCAGGGTTGGGTTTTCTGTAATCAATTAGCTGACGAACTGCACCCGTTTTAGCCTCTATTGTTATATCTTCGCTATTAAATGTATAACTATTTTTGTTTTTTACAGCAAATAATATAGGTTCATACAATGAGCCAAAATATTTTTTAGCTTGGACTCCTGAACTGTCATAGTGCCACACAACTCTGGATAAAATAGTCATTTTATCTCTTAAATATATATCTAAATAAGGCATATATTGAGTAGCAGCCATCAGGTATATACTACCGTTATTTTTAAGCTTTTTAATACATAAGTCAATCCATCGATAACACCAGCTTAAGTATTCTGACTCAGTTGCCCACTTCTCTTTTGTACCATTAAAGTTTTTGCCAATATTGTAAGGAGGGTCTACGAAAATAAGGTCTATAGTACCATCTTCTATTTGATTCTCTAAAGCAGTGATAGCATCGCCCAAAATTAGCTGATGATTATCTTTTTCAAAAATTTTCATAATCGTCTACTGAATCAAAATAATTTTATCATAAAGATGCTTAAGCTCTTGAGCTTATTCTGCTTGGGGATAAACGTGACTAAAGTTATATTTATGGATGCCCCACTAGAGAAGATTGAGCAACATTTTCCCGAAATTTTTAATATTGCTCTGATTTACTATCACCCAGTAAAGTAAGCAAAGAATCTCAACACCTATTTACCATTGGATTACGATAATATTTGCAAATATCTGGCAGAACAGTACCCAGCTGAGTTTGTGCGCTGGCTACTCTCAGATGAAGCTACTGAGATTCAGGTACTCAAAACTGAACTTAGTGCTGAACCGATTCGCGCCGATTCTCTCACACTGTTGCAAACTGCCAACCAAATCCTGCACATAGAATTTCAAACTCTGCCAGCATCAGAGCCACCACTACCATTTAGAATGCTGGACTATTGGGTGCGACTGTATCGACAGTATCGCTGTCCCATTGAGCAAGTCGTGATTTTTTTAAAATCTACTACCTCAGAAGCTGTCTTTACTGAGCAGTTTGCGGCAACAAATACTAGACATAGCTACCGAGTCATCCGCCTATGGGAGGAAGACCCGGCTCCACTTTTGGCAAACACTGCCTTGTTGCCATTGGCTACGCTAGCTAGAAGCAACACTCCCAACGCCTTATTGGAGCAGGTCGCAGCCCAGATCGATATGATCGAAGAACCAGAGCAGCGGGGGAATCTCGCGGCTTGTGTCGAGGTGCTGGCTGGTTTGCGGTTTGAAGAAAGTTTAATTCGCCAACTTTTGAGGGAGGAAATTATGCAGGAATCAGTAACGTATCAAGCCATCATCCAAAAGGGAGTGCAACAAGGCCTGCAACAAGGAAAGCAAGAAGGAAAACAAGAGGAGGCGCGATCGCTTGTCCTGCGTCAGCTAACCCGTCGATTTGGTTCTGTTGACCAAGAACTGCAAGAGCAAATTGGGACATTATCCGTCGCGCAGTTAGAGGAGTTGGGCGAGGCGCTGTTAGATTTTCAGACTGTAACGGATTTAGTTGTTTGGTTGGATGAGTATTGCTCATAGCGCCCTGAAGCATCAGGAGCAAGCGATCGCACTTTACATATCCATCTGAATGCGATCGCTCGCTGCTCAGATACAATCTCTTAACCAAATTGATAAGTAGAATTTCTCATGTGCCGCGCTGGGCTGGATACTCTGCAACGATATACTAAACACTGGGGTCGTAAAAAAATCTTCACAATAGAAAAGATAGACAGATTCGACACCCGGTGTCTCGAATCAGCTCAGTAATTACTTAGCGATGGCTTTCATGAACCCAGGCATTGACCTACAAGGAACTTTTATCCAATCCCTCAAGGATTTGGGCATCCCATCTGGTGCTGCCAAAGCGATTTGGATGCCGCTACCGATGTTTTTGATGATCATTGGTGCCACGGTCGGCGTTTTGGTAGTTGTATGGCTGGAGCGGAAAATTTCTGCTGCCGCTCAGCAGCGTATTGGCCCAGAATTCGCCGGCCCATTGGGCGTTTTACAACCAGTAGCCGATGGTCTGAAGCTGGTTTTTAAAGAAGATATTGTACCAGCCAAGACTGACCGCTTGCTATTCACCCTGGGGCCGATTATCGTCGTTATTCCAGTGTTTTTGTCCTATTTAATTGTGCCATTCGGACAAAACCTGGTAATTGCTAACATAAGCGTAGGGGTCTTTTTGTGGATTGCGCTTTCCAGCATTGCCCCAATTGGCTTGCTGATGTCTGGCTATTCGTCAAACAACAAGTATTCGCTGCTAGGTGGCTTGAGAGCAGCAGCGCAGTCGATTAGTTACGAAATTCCGCTGGCGCTGTCCGTATTAGCGATCGCTATGATGTCTAACAGTCTTAGCACCATCGACATCGTAGAACAACAATCTGGCTACGGCATTTTCAGCTGGAACATCTGGCGACAACCCGTAGGATTTATCATCTTTTGGATTGCAGCCTTAGCAGAATGCGAAAGACTTCCCTTTGACTTGCCAGAAGCAGAAGAAGAATTGGTTGCAGGTTATCAAACCGAATACTCAGGAATGAAATTCGGTTTATTTTACATTGGTTCCTACGTCAACCTCGTTCTCTCCGCCCTACTGGTTGCAATTTTGTATCTGGGCGGCTGGGAATTCCCTATTCCCATTGAGATGTTAGGCAGCTGGCTGGGATTCAATGAAGCGAGTCCCTTGTTGCAGGTAATTGATGCCTCGCTGGGAATCACAATGACTCTGCTGAAAGCTTACTTCCTCATCTTCATTGCCGTTCTACTTCGGTGGACTTTACCTCGCGTTCGCATTGACCAATTGCTTAATTTGGGTTGGAAATTCCTGCTGCCAGTATCGCTGGTAAACCTACTATTAACCGCAGCGCTAAAACTCGCATTTCCTGGTGCTTTTGGTGGCTAGTCCGATTTTTGATTTTTGATTTTGGATTAGTTGTGAGATCCGAAATCATCGGAGACCCAGAAACTCCTTCACCCCCGCAAAATCCAAAATTATCGGAAGACCAAAAACTCCCACCTCCGCAAAATCCAAAATTGGAGAGAGAGAGACACGAACAATGTTGAAGTTCCTCAAACAAGTTGGCGATTACGCTAAAGAAACTGTCCAGGCGGCTCGGTATATTGGTCAAGGATTGTCCGTGACTTTCGACCATATGCAGCGCCGTCCAATTACTGTACAGTATCCCTACGAAAAACTCATTCCCTCAGAGCGTTTCCGGGGTAGAATTCACTTTGAATTTGATAAGTGTATTTCCTGCGAAGTCTGCGTGCGGGTTTGCCCAATTAATCTGCCAGTGGTGGATTGGGAATTTAACAAGGAAAGCAAAAAGAAACAGCTCAAACACTACAGCATCGACTTCGGAGTTTGTATCTTTTGCGGTAACTGCGTAGAATTCTGTCCGACTAATTGCTTGTCGATGACTGAAGATTACGAGCTTTCTACCTACGACCGTCACGAATTGAACTATGACAACGTGGCACTCGGTCGTCTACCGTATAAAGTCACGCAAGACCCGATGGTGACACCCCTGCGCGAACTAGCCTACCTGCCGAAGGGTGTCATGGAGCCGCACGACCTACCGCCTGGTTCGGTTCGCGCTGGTCAGCGTCCAGAGGAAATTCTGGAACAGATGGAAAAATAAAAGTCAGTGGCTAATTGCTCATGACTAATGGCTAATGGTTTTTATCAATTAGCCATTAGCCACTAGCAATTAGCAATTAGCAAAGGACAAAAAGCAGTGAATCTAGCAGAAGGCGTTCAGATTGTTTCGTTTGGCTTGCTGTCGGTGATGATGATTGGGGCAGCATTAGGAGTAGTGTTGTTTTCTAGTATTGTCTACTCAGCATTTTTGTTGGGCGGAGTATTTATCAGCATTGCTGGTTTATACCTTCTCCTGAATGCAGATTTTGTATCAGCGGCGCAGATTCTCATCTATGTTGGAGCTGTTAACGTTTTGATTTTGTTCGCCATCATGTTGGTGAACAAGCGGGAAGATTTTACACCCATTCGCAATCGTTGGATTCGTCAAGGTTCAACCGGATTGGTATGTGTCGGTTTGTTTGCGCTTCTGGGAACGATGGTGGTAAGAACTCCTTGGGCTTTATCCAGCTTACCCCATTCTCTTGAAAGTACCATTGTGCAGTTGGGTGAGCATTTTTTCAGCGACTTTTTGCTGCCATTTGAGCTAGTTTCTGTACTGTTGTTGATGGCAATGGTGGGCGCAATTATTTTGGCGCGTCGCGAATATATTCCAGAAGAAATAGTCTCCGAACTAGCTCAAACAAAAGCTTTAACTTTGCAAGAACGTCCCCGCGAACTTTTGACGGTAGGCACTGAAAGCACAAAACTCCCCGTAGATACCAATACATAGAACCAAAGAAAACTCATGCAACTGCAACTTCAGTATTTTCTAATATTAGCCGCTGCCCTTTTCTGCATCGGCATTTATGGCTTGATTACCAGCCGCAACGCAGTGCGGGTGCTGATGTCGATTGAATTGATGCTGAATGCAGTAAACCTGAATTTAATGGGGTTTTCTAATTATCTAGATCCCCAGGAAATAAAAGGTCAGGTTTTTACTGTTTTTGTGATTACAATTGCGGCTGCTGAAGCTGCTGTTGGTTTGGCAATTGTGCTTTCAATTTACCGCAACCGCGAAACGGTGGACATGGAGCAGTTTAATTTGCTCAAGTGGTAAATTATTAGTTATTAGTCATTAGTTGTTAGACTAATGGCTAATACCTTAAATTAAATTGATATAGCAGTCCTATTTCATTTGTATAGCAATCCTATGTAAGTTGTTAACGAGTATTCGCCCTGGTGTAGGGACACGGCAGTGCCGTGTCCCTACAGGGTTTCACGAATCATTTAGGATTGCTATAGCAGGATGCCTGTTGTCGTGACACCTGCGCTACCTACAAACAAAAAAAATCGCAACTCGTTGAGGACGGCGATATAAAATGACATATTTCTAGAAAAAGTTGGCATCATTAAGGAATGCGCTACTCGCTTCCGGCGTATGCGGGAAAGCGCTACTCGCTGCCCTTGAGTGATGGTAAAGCGATCGCTATTAAAGCATCTTTGCAGGAGAATACTTATGGGGATGACCCTCACCGAAAAAATCTTAGCCCGTGCTTCCGGTCGGTCTGTTGTCGAACCGGGAGACAATATCTGGGTAAACGTTGATTTGTTAATGACCCATGACGTTTGCGGCCCCGGTACAATTGGGGTTTTTAAGCGCGAATTTGGCGCAGATGCCAAAGTTTGGGACAAAGAAAAGATTGTTTTGATTCCAGACCACTACATTTTTACCGCCGACGAACGCGCTAATCGCAACGTTGATATTCTACGCGACTTTGCCAAAGAGCAAGACATTAAATATTTCTACGACATCACCGACCGAGCCGACTTTAAAGCCAATCCCGATTACAAAGGTGTTTGCCACATTGCCCTAGCACAAGAAGGTCACACCCGTCCTGGTGAAGTGCTGTTTGGTACCGATTCCCATACCTGCAATGCTGGTGCTTTTGGTCAGTTCGCCACTGGCATCGGCAACACGGACGCTGGTTTCATCATGGGAACTGGCAAGCTGCTGATTAAAGTCCCAGCGACGATGCGCTTTGTCTTTGAGGGAGAGATGCCGAATTACCTATTGGCAAAAGACCTGATCTTGCAAATCATTGGAGATATTGGGGTTGCTGGAGCCACTTATCGGGCGTTGGAATTTGCTGGTGGTACCATCAACGGTCTTTCGATGGAAGACCGGATGACGCTGTGTAATATGGCGATTGAGGCGGGTGGTAAAAATGGCACGGTCGCCCCGGATGAGACGACGTTTGAGTACGTCCGCGCCCGGACTAACAAACCTTTCGAGCCAGTTTATACGGATGCTGATGCTCGTTTCTACTCAGATCGGCATTATGATGTCTCCAAGTTAGAGCCGGTCGTCGCTAAGCCCCATTCTCCAGATAATCGTGCCTTGGCGCGGGAATGTCGGGATGTCAAGATTGACCGAGTTTATATCGGTTCCTGCACTGGCGGCAAAACCTCAGATTTTATGTACGCTGCCCGCATTCTTAAGGGACAGCAGGTGAAGGTTCCTACTTATTTAGTACCGGCAACGCAGAAAGTCTACGAAGACTTGTTCACCCAGAAGTACGAAGGGCAAACCCTGTCTGAGATTTTCTTGGCGGCTGGTTGCATTGAGCCTGCGGCACCTTCCTGCGCGGCTTGTTTGGGTGGCCCCAAGGATACTTTCGGTCGTGTGAATGAGCCGGAAATTTGCGTTTCTACGACTAACCGCAATTTCCCCGGACGGATGGGGAATAAAGAGGCGGGGATTTATTTAGCTTCGCCTTATACTGCTGCGGCTTCGGCGTTGACTGGATATGTAACCGACCCACGCGATTTTATGTAGAGCAGTAGGAGAAGGGTGGGTATTGCTCACCCTTATTGCTTTTTGATGAGCTGACAGAACCTCACCCCCAGTCCTCTCTCCGTCCACGTCGAGGGGAAATAATGAATGGCTCGACCTTAGCATCAAAATTATCTGATATCAACTCCATATTAATTGGTGATAGCGATCGCGCTTTCGATGGCACACAGAAAGCGCTCGCTCCAACACACTCGCTATACTCGTAGTCTACGGAATTCAGTAGGTGCGAGTATTATGGTGGATTGGTTATTGGTCTGGGGAGTTAATACTGTCGCGGGATTTGTGTTTACAGAGGTTTTGGCTCCTTTAGCCAAAGGAGCTTTAGAGGATTACATCAAAGATTTTTTCAAAGACAGCATTAAGGATTTTACGGGATTATTCCAGAAAGACACCCTGCAAACAGTAGTTGGTAAAGCTCTGAAGGAATTTTTGCAATTGGTGCAGCAGGAATTAGAAGATGCTGAAATTTCTGAAGAACAACTTAAAACTTACACCACACCATTTGATCAATTTATTAATAATAAATCTGTTAAAGAGATACTAGGAAGTGCTTTTCAATATGACTTTCAAGCTATAGATACTAAGAAATTATCTCAAACTTGGTATCAGCTAGACTTGATATCTTTGCCACAGGGATTTGATTGGGAAAAAGTTGGCAAGCGCTATCTTAAAAAAGTTAAAGCCATTATCCGCGAATTAGACGAGTTACGCGCTACACTTGACTCTCAAAATCTGGAAGCTATTAAACAAGACACTAAAGAAATTGCTGGAATTCCTACTGAATTTGACTTGAGACGATATCAGGAAGGGCTGCAAGAGCGATACAGCAATCTTAATTTAGATAGTTTAGATACGAGTGTTTATGACTATCGAGAAAAACTCAAAGTATGGCAAGCATTTATAGCACAAAATGTGCGAGAATGCCAGGAATATTTACCCCAAGTTTACGAGATTCCTAAAGAGCATCAAAAACGGCTGAGGGAGAGTAACCAACTCGAAGCTGACGTTAACCCGGAGGAGTGGGAACGATACAAACAGGTTTATTATCAACAGCCAATTTGCTCAGTTCTGGATATTGTTAATGATTCTCAAACTTATCCCTATTTTGTAATTTTGGGCGATCCAGGTTCGGGGAAGTCTACGTTGTTGCAATACATCGCTTTGAATTGGGCAGGAACACCCCTGAATAATGTTATTGAACAGCCGATTCCGTTGCTGATTGAATTGCGGACTTATATTCGCAATCGCGACTCTGGAGAGTGCAAGGATTTTCTGGAATTCTTCCACAAAGGCTGTGGAATTGTCTGTCGCCTCAATCAGCACCACCTGCACGAACGGCTAAAAGCTGGCAAGGTTTTGGTGATGTTTGATGGGTTGGATGAGGTGTTCGATCCGGCAAAACGGGAGGAGGTAATTACTGATATTCATCGCTTCACGAATGATTATCCGAAAGCGCGGGTAATTGTCACTTCTCGCATTATTGGCTACAAACCACAACGGTTGCGAGATGCTCAGTTTCGTCACTTCATGCTGCAAGATTTAGAGTCAGGCCAAATTGAGGATTTTATCAATCGATGGCATGAATTAACGTTCACCGATGAGGCTGATAAACTTAGAAAACGGGAGCGACTGCAAAGGGCAATTGAGACTTCTTCAGCAATTGGAGAACTCGCGGGGAATCCTCTGCTGCTGACGATGATGGCGATTTTAAACCGCAATCAAGAATTGCCCAGAGATAGACCAGAACTCTACAACCAAGCCTCGCGGTTACTGCTGCATCAATGGGATGTGGAGCAGAAACTGCTAGAAAATCCGAGGGTAGATTCGGTAACGATTGACTATAAAGATAAGCAGGCAATCTTACGTCAGGTTGCGTACTTTATGCAAGCATCTGATAAAGGTTTAGCTGGTAATCTAATTAGCGGGGATGATTTAGAAAAGATTCTAACTAGCTTTTTGAAAAGCACAGAAGTCAATCAGCCAAGAACTGTTGCCAGATTGCTGATTGAACAACTGCGGATTCGCAATTTTATTTTGTGTTTCCTGGGTGCTGATTCCTATGCGTTTGTGCATCGGACATTTTTAGAATACTTCTGTGCCTGTGAGTTTGTTGAGCGGTTTGGGAAACGGGGGCTTGGAGGGGGTTTGACGCTTGAAGAACTCAAAACAGAAGTTTTTGGCAAGCACTGGCAGGATGAGTCTTGGCATGAAGTGCTGCGGCTGATTGCGGGGATGATTGATACGAGCTTTGCCGGTGAAATTATTGACTATCTGATGGCTCAAAATGGCGAAGCGCAAAAATTTATAAATCTATTTCTGGCAGCTAAATGTTTTTCAGATGTGAGAAATCGAGCTGTAATTGGAATAACTTCTACGAATTTGCTCAATCACTTGAAAGGCTTAGCAAAATACGGAGATAAAGAACGAGCCTCAAGTCAAGAGGAGTACAAGCTGAATGAAGAAAATTACAAACTAATCAAGAGAATTCGCACCCAGGCTGTCGCAGAGATTGCAACAGTTTGGAAAGATGACCCTAATACATTATTGTGGCTCAAAACTTGTGTCGAATCGGATAAAACTGGGTATGAGCGGCAGGCAGCATTGGAGGAAATAGCTAAAGGTTGGAAAAACGACCCTGATACCTTACCTCTTCTCAAAACCTATGCTCAAGCATCTGACGACTGGGGTGTACAAGTTGTAGCAGTGCAAGAGTTAGCAAAGAATTGGAAAAACGACCCTGATACCTTACCTATTCTTAAAACTTGTGTTCAAGCAGCTGGCAGTTGGAGTGTTAGACGAATAGCAGTCCAAGAGTTAGCAAAGGGTTGGAAGGATACGCCTGGTGTGTTTGAATTTTTGTGCGATCACGCTGTCAATGACCCCTTTGAGCGCGACCATCCCTCAAATCGTAACCCTCGGCAATACGCACTTGAGGGAATCATTGAGCAATATCCCAGCCATCCCCAAACTCTACTACTGTTGCGCGATCGCGCCCTCAATGACCCAGACGAGGAAGTGCGCGAGTTTGCCAGCAAGAAACTAAAAGAACTAGATAAATAAAATTAGAGAAAAATGGAGATAAACTCATGACCGCTGTAAAGACAACCAAAGTCTATGACGAAATTATTGACTTCATTGCTGCTGGAACGACTCCTCAAAGTGTTGTTAATTTTGGACTATCGGAAGCAGCGCAAGAACGTTTAGAAGACTTGGTTTATAAACACAAAGCAGGAGAACTTACACCAGATGAAAAGCGGGAATTAGACCATTTCCTGACGCTAGAGCATATAATGACCCTAGCAAAAGCACGGGCTTATAAGTATATTAAAGCTGAGTAACTATTTAAAGTGCCTCGTCCTTACATTAGTCAAGAACTGCGGCGTATGGTTGCCAAACGTGCAGATTTCCTCTGCGAGTATTGCCTAATTTCAGAGTCAGATAGGTCTTCGCGCTACCAAGTTGAGCATATCATTAGCTTGAAACACGGCGGCTCAACAACAGAGGATAATCTTGCCTATTCTTGTGTTTTCTGTAATCTCAATAAAGGAACCGATCTAGGTTCTATTGTTTGGCAAACTGGGGAACTTGTGCGGTTTTTCAACCCACGTCGAGACTTTTGGGGGAGCATTTTCGACTAGATGACAATGCGATTCAACCGCTGACAGATATTGGCGAAGTAACTGCACGAATCCTAGATTTTAACAACGATGAGCGGATTGTAGAACGACAAGAATTAATAGAAGTTGGCAGGTATCCGTCTGCATCTGCCCTAAGACGGATTAATAAGTAGATTTACGGAGTTGAAAATAGTGCGACTTGAGCGATCGCATCCATTTCTGTGCGTATTGCTGACGCGATCGCTTCACACAAACTTTATAATTGGGCGGAAATATCCCGATGTTTGTAAATATTTAGTAAAGATAGACTCGGAACGGTGGCAGCTTTACTTAAAGATTACTTAAAGTTAAGTTGAGTGTATACGTATATTTGCGTAATAACCTCGGTTTCGTCCAGAAGACGAGTATTGTACTAAAGTAACGGAACACCTATGAACTTGCGGGCTATATCAAAAGAAGCATACAAAAGTAAGTATTTACTCTTAAGCGTTCTAAGTCTGTCTGTCGTTGCAGGTATCTCTTCTTTCGTCAGTTTTACATTAATTTCCCAGCGCAATTCCCGGCCAGATTTCGTGCAGCAAGCTTCCTCTAAGGAGACTGGCACGAAAAAGAGTTCTTCAAGCAAGAAGAACAAAGCTAAAAAAAATACAAATAAGTCTAAACTCTTTACAATGGAGCCAAGTTTTACAACTACTCCTCAGCCTACAACTTTGCCACCTGCGTCAACAGCTACTACCACCCTGCCAACTAAGTATCCCTCGGCACCTGGTACAACAACGAATTATGGAGGGATGATAACCACACCCTCGACTACTTTACCAAGCGCCTATCCCATCGCCCCTGGTACGACGATAGTGGGACGATAGGTACACTGAACGTAACGACCAGCCCTAGCGGTTATTAGATGGGCTATGGGGCTGAGTGCTACCATTTCTTGAAGGGCTTTCAATTTGCCAGAGATGATAATTACGCGATCGCTATCTCAACTAAACATAAAACGATCGCCCTTAAACTTTACGGCGCTGCTACTGCCCAAACTGTTGTTTAGCTTGCTGATAAACTTCCGCTGTTATTAATTTTTGCCCTGCTTCTTGGGCAAATTTTTCAATTTTTTTCCTAGCGGCGGGACGGACAAAAAAGGGAATTTCTTTCAACTTCGCTTCAGCTTCGGGTGTCCACTCTACCGCATTAGGTTGATTCGCCACAGTTTTCTCCAAACAAATCCTTAAAACAGGAGTTTAACAGGTAAGCGATCGCTCTTTCCAGCGTCTGGTCAAGAACGCGATCGCCTTTCCCCAACCCTAGCAACGAGTTACCACTTTTTGTAGGGCAAAAACTTGCCAGACATGATGACTTTTACGCGATCGCCTTTGGGATCTTCTTCCTTCTCCACATCCAAAGTAAAATCAATTGCGCTCATAATGCCATCACCAAACTTTTCGTGAATCACGCTTTTGATCGGCATTCCGTAAACCTGCATTATTTCATAAAATCGATAAATCAAAGGATCAGTAGGAACAACTGGCCCCAATCCTTTTAGAGGGCTTTCTGTTAATTCTTTAGCATAAACCGGGTTAACATCTAATGCAGCAACCAGCTTATTCGCCTCTTCCTCAGAAGCACTAGCTTGACGGTAGATCACCGCTGCAATCCATACCTCGTCACGTCCCAATATTTTTTCTAAATCGCCAAAGCTTAGTTTCTTATTTTTTTTCGCATCTAAGAGTGTCTGAGTAATTTCTGGAACTTGCATTATCAACTCCTCACCCATTATTTATTTAAGCTAAACATGAAAAAGGCAAAAGTGATTTTCCTTTTGCCTTTTTCATTTTCTTTACCGATCCACTGAACCCATGATGATATCGATACTGCCCAAAATTGTCACGATATCAGCTACTTTCACACCCTTAATGATGTGAGGTAGGATTTGCACGTTAACAAAATCGGGAGTGCGAATCTTCCAACGCCAGGGGAAAACGTTATCATCCCCAATCAAGAAAATTCCCAGTTCACCTTTGCCACACTCGACGCGGACATAGTGTTCGCCTTTAGGAATCTTGAAGGTAGGGGAGATTTTCTTACCGATGTACTGGTAATCAAAATCGTTCCACTCGGACTTTGGCCCTTCTGCCATGCGCTTAGCTTCCAAGTTTTCGTAAGGGCCACCGGGAAGTCCCTTAAGGGCTTGGCGAAGAATCTTCACGGATTCGCGCATCTCCCGAATTCGCACTAAGTAGCGGGCAAAACAATCCCCGGCAGTTTCCCACTGCACATCCCAGTCGAAATCGTCGTAGCATTCGTAGTGGTCAACTTTCCGCAAATCCCACTTCACCCCGGAAGCGCGCAGCATGGGGCCAGAAAGTCCCCAGTTAATCGCTTCTTCGCGGTTGATAGTGCCAACGCCCTCAACCCGACGGCGGAAAATGGGGTTGTCGGTAATCAAGCGTTCGTATTCGTCAACCTTGGGGTAAAAGTAGTCGCAGAAGTCTTGGCACTTGTCAACCCAGCCGTAAGGCAAATCAACAGCAACTCCTCCAATGCGGAAGTAGTTGTTGTTCACCATCCGATAACCCGAAGCGGCTTCCCACAGGTCATAAATCAACTCCCGTTCCCGGAAAATGTAAAAGAAGGGAGTCTGTGCGCCAACGTCAGCCATGAACGGGCCAAGCCACAGCAAGTGGTTAGCGATGCGGTTCAGTTCTAGCATGATGACGCGGATGTAGCTGGCGCGTTTGGGAACCGCAATATCAGCCAGCTTTTCTGGGGCGTTGACGGTGATAGCCTCGTTAAACATCCCTTCGGCGTAGTCCCAGCGACTAACGTAGGGAACATACATGATGTTGGTGCGGTTTTCGGCAATTTTTTCCATGCCACGATGCAGGTAGCCGATTACGGGTTCGCAATCTACGACATCCTCACCGTCTAGGGTGACGATTAGTCGCATCACTCCGTGCATGGAGGGATGGTGCGGCCCCATGTTCAGCACCATCGGTTCAGTTCTAGTTTCTAACTTTGCCATATATCAGCAATTCCCTTGATGAAAATTTGGGCAGCCGCATCTCAATCACAAAACACGCCAAAATTGCCTCGGCGGCCATCTGTCGGTTTACTACTGAGTGTTTATTTTTGTTGCACTTAGTTAATTATATGGAGCTTTGACCGCAGGATGCGTTTAAAGTCAAGCCAACATCCATTTGAGTTATCCTCGTCAAACACTCAGAAATAATGATTGAGGCTGAGTATTTCCAGCAGACTTTAGTCTGATGACCATGACTCAAAAATAGTCGGCTGGTGGAATTGAAGGCTGATTCCAGCAACTATCCCAGGTACAGTTATGAGCTACTGCATCAACCCCGACTGCCAAAATCGCCAAAACCCTGACAGCTCGCAGTATTGCCAAGCCTGCGGCACTAAGTTGCTCGTTAGCGATCGCTATCGGTTAGTTTGGCCTCTGCGCGAACTGCATAAATCGCCCTATGTTGATGTCTTTGAGGTAGATGATTCGGGCATACCAAAAGTCCTGAAGATTCTGAAAGTCAATGATGAGGATTTACTCCGCCTGTTTCGGCGAGAAGCGCAAGCCTTGATTCAGCTGAGGCATTCAGGAATCCCTAAGTCAGGAATCCCTAAGGTAGATCCAGATGGATACTTCACCTTTTCACCCAGCAACAGCTCAAGAGAATTGCACTGCTTGGTGATGGAGAAAATTCAGGGGGAGGATTTGCAGCAGTGGTTGAAGAGTAATAAACGAATCTCTGAAGAGCTAGTAGCACTTGAGTGGCTTAAACAGCTTACAGAAGTTTTGGATGGAGTGCATCAAAAGCGGCTTTTCCATCGGGATATTAAGCCGTCAAACATCATGCTGAGACCAAATAGCGATCTCCCCAATGGAGAACTTGTGTTGATTGACTTTGGTGCCGCTAGATGGGTCACGCCGACAGTAGTTCAAGGGCGACGGGATTTAACCGGAGTTTTTACACCTGGATATGCTGCACCAGAGCAACTTAACAGCCGACCCGTTCCGCAATCCGATTTTTTTGCCCTAGGGCGCACATTTGTCCATTTACTGACAGGCAAACACCCCATAGAACTCACCGAAGACTCCCAAACGGGTCAGTTGATTTGGCGAGACAGGGCGCCGCAGGTTTCAGAGCCATTGGCAAATTTTATCGATGAATTGATGGCTCTATCTGTGCAAAATCGACCTGACAATACGCAAATCATCTTGAAACGTATAAATGCCTTGCAACGCATAGATGATTTAGCTGACGGCACGACTAAGCATATCTCCCCATCGTCTCGTCAGCCTTCTAGTCTAGGTTGGCTCGTTATTGGACTTTCCTTAGGCTTGCTGGAGGGCATATTGCTAGGGTCGCTCGTCCCACCGCTGCTGCAACCAGTTGCCTCGCCACAACCTTGTGATTCACCTGCCAAGGAAGCTCTAGACCGGAAACATGAGGATGATGTAAATGCGATCGCCTTCAGCCCAAATGGAAACTACCTAGCCACGGCTAGTTTAGACAATACGGCACGAGTGTGGGAAACAACTAGCCGCAAGCAAGTCGCGTGCCTGCCACACAAAGATAACGTAGTCGCTGTCGCCTTCAGCCCAAATGGGAAATACCTAGCCACAGCTAGTTTGGATAAAACCGTACAGGTGCAGGAGATGAGCAGTGGCAGCATCATTCACCTACAACACGAGGATGGTGTGGTGGCTGTTGCCTTTAGCCGGGATGGAAAATACTTAGCTACAGCCAGTGCTGACGGTAATGCACGAGTGTGGAAGACGACCCTTGGTCGTCGAGTCGCACTTCTACCACACAAAGCTTATGTCAGAGCTGTTGTCTTCAGCCCGGACGGGAGGTTCGTAGCTACAGCTAGTTTAGACAATACTGCACGAGTATGGGAGACGACTAGCGGCAAGCAAGTTAAGCTACTGCAACACCAGGATCGGGTAGTGTCTATTACCTTCAGCCGGAATGGAAAGTACCTAGCCACAGGTAGTGCCAGTGGCACTGCACAGGTGTGGGAGTGGGAAACTCTCAACGATAAGGCAGTCGCGAACCAGCAACACGAGGGTAGCCTGGTGACTGTTGCGTTCAGTCCGGATGAGAAATACCTAGCTACAGCCAGTCAGGATGGCACTGCACAAGTTTGGGAGTGGAAAGCCACCAGCGGCTCTAAAGTTGTTTCTGTGCCACAAGATAAAGAAGTAGTAGCGGTGAACTTTAGTGGGGATGGAAAATATTTAGCCACGGCTAGCGCTGACGGTAATACCAGAGTGTGGGATACCATCGACGTTGGTTTAGTCGCACAAGAGCAATACGGGAGTGGCTTAGTAGCGATCGCCTTCAGTCCAGATGGGCAATCTCTAGCCACAGCCAGTCGGGATGGCACGATACAGTTATGGCCGTGGAATAAATCTAGCCGTTAGCCATTTGCCAGTAACTTGCGGGTTTGCTCGGCTGCGGCTTTCATTGCCGCTTGAGGGTTCTGCTGTCCCATCAGAGCATTCCAAAGATACTGCTGTAAGATATCAGAGGCTTGACCGTATTCGGGAATGGGTGGACGTAAAATTGAATATTCGTCAATAATCTCTAGCAGTTTCGGGTAGTGGCTGTATTTGTCAATAATTTGTGGATCGATAAACAGTGTCCGACGACTTGGCACAAAGCTCATTGTCAGGACAAAATGGCGCTGAGCGGCAGCACTGGTGAAGAATTGAATTGCTTTCCAAGCTTGTTTTGGATGTTTCGTGGTTTGGGCAATTCCAAAGCCCCAGCCACCTTTGCAGGCACCACTGCTGTAACCTGCGGCATGAACCATCGGTTTAATATCAATCTTGCCACGGATAAAAGAGTCTGCTGCATTGGCTTGAACCCAGACATCAGGCCAATTACGCAGAAAAACAGCTTTACCTTCTGTGAACAGGCTGCGGGTTTCGTCTTCCCGATAGCTGGTGACACCTTTGGGAGAAATACCCTCCATAATTGTGTTGTGTAAAAACTCAACCGCCTTCAATGCTTCGGGTCGATCGAGTCCCACTACGCGGGTTTTAGGGTCGATCCAGAAGCCACCGTAACCATGAAGCACTTCATAGAACATGGCTGTAATAGCCTCAGAACGCGATCCTTGCCAGAGATAACCCCAGGCAATGCCCTGTTTTTGCAAATTTTGAGAGATTCGGATCAAATCGTCAAACGTTTCTGGCGGATTTTCTTTTACTCGCTCTAGCAAATCTTTGCGGTAGTAAAGCACGCCCACATCAGTGCGGAAGGGAATGCGATACAGCTTTCCTTGGTAGCGCCCAGCTTCAACCTCACTACGCAGAAACTTATCTAGTTCTTCTTTTGAAATCCAGTCAGAAATATCTCTCAGCCACCCTGCCTCCGCAAATGTAGGAACCCAGGCAATATCCTGGTAAATCAGGTCATAGGGCAACTTACCCCGCTTCTTTTGAAAAGCGGCGGTATAAAGTTCTTTTACCTGATCGGTGTTCTCTGGCTTTTCTGGATTAGTCTGACTAAAATTTGTAAGGTTGATCCGAATATCTCGGTTTTTTGAGTGGAATTCCTCGATTAATGGTTGCCACTGTTCGGCTTCGCGATTTGGCACTACAAAAGATAGAGTGACTGGCTTACGTAACAGGATGAAAATTAACGCGATCGCCACTAGGAAGGTAGTCACTAGTCCTAAGATTTGGCGGAAGCCAAGTCTGTATTGGAATCTTGGAAGTCTGCTACCATGTATGTTACTTTTCATTAGTAATGCAGCAATTAATGGTCAGAGGTGGAGGCGCTTGCTCCATTCACTCCATTCCTACGTTGATTTGGCTGCCTGCCGCTGACCACAGTTGATTGATGCAAACAACATTAGCGCAATCCTGGCAGCTACTGTTGCCTGTGTTACAGTATTTTGCGTCAGTGAGGATGCGTCTATTTATCGTTGCTATATTTTGCTGATGGATGAGATTGACGACTATTTGACGGATGAGACCGAGGCACCGAAATTTTATCATGTTCCTGTTTTGAGTCGGGAGTTAATTGAGGGGTTGGCAATCCGTCCAGGGGGACACTATTTAGATGCAACGGTGGGGGGTGGTGGTCACAGTCGGTTAATTCTGGAAGCTGCGCCGGATACGACTGTGACGGCTATTGACCAAGATCAGCAAGCGATCGCATCCGCCCAAACCGAACTCGCCCAGTATAGCGATCGCATCCACTTCTGGCACGGCAATTTTTCTGAGTATCAGCCGAAAAATCTCACTTTTGATGGTATAATAGCCGACTTGGGTGTTAGCTCGGCTCAGTTCGATGTACCAGAGCGAGGCTTTAGTTTTCGCCACGAAGCTGAGTTAGATATGCGGATGAACAGGGAGCGATCGCTTACAGCAGCTGAGGTGATCAATCACTGGGAAGAATCGAAACTGGCAGATATCTTCTTTAAATACGGGGAAGAACGCCTATCCAGACGAATTGCTAGGGCAATTGTGGAAAAACGCCCGTTTCAGACAACAACACAGTTAGCGGAAGCGATCGCTTACAGCGTTCCCAAAGCATACCGCTACGGCAGAATTCACCCAGCTACTCGCGTCTTTCAAGCCTTGCGAATTGTAGTTAACGATGAATTAACTGCGCTGGAAACCTTCATAAATAAAGCACCCACCTGGTTAAAACCAGAAGGCAGAATTGGGATTATCAGTTTTCACAGTTTAGAAGACCGACTGGTGAAGCACGGGCTGCGGGGAACGTCAATCTTACGGGTGTTGACGAAAAAGCCGATTATACCCCAAGAAGATGAAATAGGAAATAATCCGCGATCGCGTTCAGCTAAGCTGCGAATAGCAGAACGAAAGGAGCCTTGATATATCGTAGGGCGTAATATCTGCGACAGAAACGCGGGTAGGGGTATGGCATTGCCCATTGGTGTCAACTTAAGCCCTAGCGAATGGAATTCGCGGCTACAAAAACGAAGTCCGGATGGTGCGCGGACTAACGCGCGCTGATCAAGTTTCTTTTAACCCGCGCAGGCGGGTTTTGTTTGTGTAGCTGCGGTTTCAACCGCCAAGCTAACGTTAAACTGACACCGATGGGCATCGCCATGCCCCTACAGGCAATTGATATGTTGTATTCTTTTTTAAGATTGGTATTATTAATTGCTAACTTTTAACTTAAAACTTCTAACTCCACAGGAATTTGTCTTGGCAATTCCACCTGAAAAGTGGAGCCTTCCCCCAGCTGACTCTCTACCTTAATCTTTCCCTGCATCATCCGAACCAAGCGATCGCTAATCGCCAGCCCCAAACCAGTACCGCCCTTGTCGCGTGTTAGACTCTGATTGAGTTGGCGAAATTCTTGAAAAATCTGCTGTAAGTCCGACTGATCAATGCCAATTCCCGTGTCTTTAACAGCAATCGCTACTCGATTATCAGACAATTCCTGCGCCTCCAGCGAGATGCTACCAGAATCAGTAAACTTAATCGCGTTGGAGATGAGATTAATTAAAACCTGCCTCAAACGGGCTTTGTCATTGACAACACAAGGGTTATCCAGACAACATTGAATATTCAGTTCCAACTGCTTCTGCTCTGCCAAACACCGGAGTTCTTCTACAGTTTCCATCACCAGTGCGGCTACGTTAAATTCTGCTAAATCGAGATCCAGCCGTCCAGCCTCCAGCTTAGAGAAATCCAGAATCTCCTCGATCATCTTCAGCAGGTGCTTACCACTATTAAGAATGCGCTCCACCATATTTGCTTGACTTGGGGGCAGGTGATGGTTACGCTGGCGCAGCAGCAGTTGAGAAAAGCCAATAATCGCGTTCATTGGAGTACGCAGTTCGTGGGACATCAACGCCAAAAACTGCGATTTCAACCGAGAAGCTTCTTGAAGTTGGAGATTTTGCAGATGATAGGTGCGAATTTTTTCTTCAGCTTCCTTGCGGGCGGTGATGTCGCGCATGATCCAGCGCAGGGAGACAACCTTGTCTTGGCGATCGCGCACACTGGCGACAGTCAGAGCCGCATGAAAGCAGTTGTCACGACGCGGTTTCACAACCACCTCCCACTCGCGCTCCGAGCCGCCTTCGCGTAGCCGCAGAAGTTTGGTACGAAAAGCGCGTCGTTCTTCCTGGGAGATAAAGATGATTAACGGCTTGCCCATTAAATAATTGTGCGCGATACCCAGCAAATCAGCTGCGGCGCGATTAGCTTCCCGAATTGTCCCATCAGCATCAGTCACCAGGTAGCCATCTGGCGCGAACTCGAACAACTCCTGATAGCGCTGGCGTTCCGCTTCCACTGTTTCCCGCGTTGATTGCAGTTCCTCATTTTGCTGGCGCAGTTCCTCTTCGGCGACGCGCAGTTCTTCCAACGAGGTGCGGAGTTCTTCGAGAGAGTCCACCAGCAGTGCTGGATACTCTATTACATGGGATTCCCCAGCTCGCTGATATAAGTTACCAGCGCGGTTATACACCTTCTTCATTTGCTGGGTAAATTCGTTGGTGTTCATTTTGGGAACTAGAGGTTGTTTTTAAAAGTAAAGGGTATAAAAGGATTCTTCAATTTTTCTTGTCTTGCTCCCAGGTTTGGGAAATAAAGCTACTTTTTTTTGTTTTCGGCCCTTTTGGCTTTTCTCTTCCTATAGAGAGATTTCCTAGAGAGAGATTAATTGTTGCGATCGCTTGTGCTTACGCGCTAGTGGAACATCACTAACCCAGATGCATTGGTTTGAATAGGGTTTCTTTTAGAGTAAGTGAATATTACTATACGCCCCTAGAGCTTTAAAGTAATCCACAATTTGGTGATTATTACAAAAACCCAAGTTTATTAAGGCGTTTGTGGGATTTGGCTGGCCCTCGTCCCAATCCACGATCCTTATTCAAACCGGATTTTACTGCTTCTGGAAAGCAATGTCAGAAAAAATTCCTTTTCAGCCACCAGTCATTGAACGGGGTAGTAACAAAATTATGCTTTTCATGTTAAAGCCTTTTTGAGATTCTACACGACCAATGTGTTTTAAGTTTCTTCTTACTTTCTCAGAAAAGCCCTTGTTTATTAGGCATCTTGCCAAACTCAGCCAAAAACTTTACTTTTCGGCTTATAGCTTAAGCTATCTCACGATTCCTGGGTAAATGTTTCAAACTGTTAAAACGGGTTTAAGTTTTTAGCTTGAAATTTATTTCCAGGCTCATGAATCCAAGAAGTTTATTTTTTTGTTAAGAATTTCGCCATTTGTTACTTTCCTGTGTAATTAAGTAATTTGAAATTGGTATATCCTTATAGACATAAGATTTACAAACTTAGGATGTTTATCACTCCCCTATCAGGCTGAAACTAACTAGCTCTTAAGTTATATACAAGATTTCACCTAAGAGGATGTCCCAGAAGTGTCAAAAGTTAGTTTGATTCCCCCCCAGCCCCCCTAAACAATGGGGGAGAATCAAGCAAAAATACTAGGCGATTGGAAATCGCAGCTACACAAACGAAGCCTGCCTCCGCAGGCTGAATTGAGTCCGCGCAGGCGGACTTGGTTTGTGTAGCCCCAGACTTCCAGTCTGTGGGGGATTTACAAATACGGGATGCTCCCGATCTCCACCCTCTAAGCGTCTCGATTATGACTTTTCAGACATCCTCTAAGAAGCCTCTAACGCCTCTTGCTCCTCCATCACCAAAATCACTCCCTGTATTTCTCGTTGGGAGTTAACCAATGGCGTGCAGGTAACTTTACACGCGATCGCCTTACCGCGCCGAGTGATAGCATTTGCTATCACTTCTTGATAATCACTTTCCCCAGACAAACATCTGCGGATGGGCTGTTTAAGTTGCTCTACAGGTAAGCCAATATCCAGATTCAGAAAGTGCTGTCCCTGAACTTCATCGACTCGCAGCCCCCACAAATCTTCCGCTTTGTAGTTCCAAATCTGGATGTACAAATCTTGATTCACCACCACAATACCGCCTCGCAGACTGGTAAAGATAGCCTCTAAAAAGGCGTTTACTTCGTTGAGTTCTTCGGTGCGGCGGCGCATTTCATCGTTGAGAGTTTGCAATTCCTCGTTAGTCGATTGCAATTCCTCATTCATTGTTTCTAATTCTTCATTAGAAGATTGCAGTTCTTCGTTAGTTGTTTCTAATTCTTCATTAGAAGATTGCAATTCTTCGTTAGTCGTTTCTAACTCTTCATTTGTAGACTGGAGTTCTTCATAAGCCATCTCCAGTTCTTGGCTAGAGTGCTGCAAGTCGTCTTGCAGCCGTTTATAGCGGCTGACATCGGTAAAAGAAATCGCAACGCCCAGGATATTGCCGCTCATCTCTATCAAGGGTGACACTAGCACGTCTAGATAGATTAAGTCACCGGAGAAAGTTCTCCATTCAACATCTTTGATGTGAACCGGACGGCGATCCGTATAAGCTTGCTCAATGCAGGAACGCAACTCTACCGGACGATAAGAAATTTCTAAATCTTGCAAGGGACGACCGAGATCCCCAGGCTTCAAGCCAAACATGGCTCTGGCTCGTTCATTTACCTGCATCAGCAAGCCATTGACATTTACCACTATCTGTGGAACTACGGAGTTATCAAAGGCGGCTTCTCGGATGCGTGTATAACTGCCGATATTGTTCACTTTCTGGTCTTTATCAGTATCTGCCATGAATAATAAGCGATCGCGCATACCTATCTTAGGCACTGTTGTAAACACTCGTAGCTTCAAATCTACAGGTGTAAAACGATGAGCGTGAGTAACCAACATCTCAGCTTTCCCCAAAAACAGAAAGCCGCCCTCTCGCAGGGCAAAGTGAAAGCGGTTGAGAATTTTGCCTTGAGTTTCGGCATTGAAATACATCAGGGCGTTGCGGCACACCAGCAAGTCAATGCGGGAGATGGGAGCATCGATAGTTAAGTTGTTCCGCCCAAAAATCAGGGTACGACGTAGATCCTTACGGAAGCTGTAGCCGCGTTCGCATCGCTCGAAATACTTATCTAGCATTTGGGGGGAAAGGCTCTCCACTGCCTGAAGAGTGTAACTAGCTTGGCGGGCTTGGGAGAGTGCTTCTTCGTCTAACTCAGTGGCGTAAATTTTCACTCGTGCTTTGAACTGTTCCACCCCCAGCGCCTCAGCCAGTACCATTGCCAGGGTATAAGCTTCTTCTCCGGAGGCACAGGCAGCACTCCAGACGCGGATCGGTTCGTTGGCTTCTTTATTACCAACGATGAGGGGAACGATTTTTTCGCCGATGTAATCCCAGGCTTCGCGATCGCGAAAGAAGCAAGTAACGTTAATTAATAGGGTATTGAATAGCGGAATAAATTCTTCTTGATATACTTGCAAGTAGTCTAAATAATCGGTATAGGTTTCTATCCCTACAGTTTGCATTCTTTTGTTTACCCGACGCATCAAGCTAGAACGCTTATAACCTGTGAAATCAAAACCACGGTTGTTTTTTAGGTACTCTAATAAGGCTTCAAATTCAGGCTCAATATTTTGCCGATTCATTACCAGGGAAATTTTAGTTTTGGCTAGTTTGTCAGTGGCTAATGGTTAATAAGCCAGAGTTTGAACAATTAGCTATTAGCTAACGACAATTTATTAAAGACTATGAATAACGACTATCCATCATCAGATTTAACAAAGTAGTAGCGATTTCATCTAATGGGAGAATCCAATCAATACAGCCGGTATCAATGGCGTTTCCTGGCATCCCGAAACTATCTGAAGATGTTTGATCCTGCGCGATCGCTTTGCCTCCCATTTTTTTGATCGCCTGGATACCGCTGGCACCATCGCTACCTTTGCCAGTGAGGATGACGGCGATCGCTCGTTCTTTAAAACTAGCTGCTACTGACTCAAATAGCAGATCGGCTGAGGGGCGCACAAAGTGTACCAATTCGGTTTTTGATAGCTCGATGGTAGCGTCTGGGTTAACCAGCAGATGATGATTGGGAGGGGCGATGTAGACTTTTCCGGGACGCAATTGATCTCCTTGTTGTGCCTGCTTAACCGGCAAAGCCATGCGAGCATTCAGGATTTCAGCTAGTTGGCTGGCACGATGGGGTTCTAGGTGTTGCACTATAGCGATCGCTGCCGGAAAGTTTTCCGGTAAGGCAGACAAAAGCTCAGTTAAGGCTTTCATCCCTCCAGCAGAGGATGCGATCGCCACTATTGGGAATGGGGATTCGGGGCTGGGGACTGGGGGCTGGGAAGACAAGGTTTCTGCCCCATCTCGCCAGTTTCTGTTGTCTACTCTCCCATTCTGCCCATTTTCCACTTCCTCCCCATCTCCATGTTTCAGGCCTTTTAACAGCACTTGCCGGATAACGGCAGCGTTTTGCTGTGCCTCCTGTTCCTGCTGTGCAAACCGTTGGGCTGACCTGGCTTGGTTGCGCTCGTGTGCGCCTTTAAACATCCGATTGGCAAGAGCCGCCCGCTCCTCCAGCGCTCGGAGTCCGCTCCACAGCGCGGTTTCTAGCGCCTCTGATTGCTCCGCTAGCAGCGTTTCCCCAGAAAAGGCGTGACCTGTGCGGCATCGGAAGCGGAGCAGTTTTCCGTCACCTAGTTCCCACAATGCGCCGCCGCAATCGGGACAGGCAAAACCAGAGGGTGTCCCTGGTCTTTCATATTTTGAGTGAGCAGCCATATCTAATTCCACCAGATCGGTTTCTGTTTCCATCTGAGCAGATGCAGAACCTGCTTTCTCTTCTACTTGCTCTTGAGCCAAGCGTACTAAGAAGGGAGCGATCGCATTCAAAGGCAAAATATGATCTACATCTACATTTTCGATAGCGCTGCGCGGCATTCCGCTAAACAGGGCCTCGTCGGGATTTTGAGCAATGGCTATACCGCCTCGGCTTTTCACCCCTGCTAAACCAGCAGTACCGTCGTCAAGATTTCCTGAGAGCACCACACCAATTACTCGCCGCCCGTAGTGCTGCGCCGCCGTGCGAAACAGAGGATCGACTGCTGGTCTGTGACCGTTCTCTTTGGGGCCACGCGCTAGGTGGACGTATCCGCGTTTGATCATTAGGTGGTAATTTGGCGGTGCTACGTATATGTGGCCGTGCTGAATTGGCGCTCCGTCTTCGGGGTGCGCCGCTCTCAAAGTGCCGTAACGATTCAGAATATTTGGCATTAAGCTGGTGCCGTGGGCTGGAACGTGAAGAACTACAAAGATTGCAGCTGGCAGATCAGTCGGCAAAGCCTTAACCAGCTTTGACAGAGCTTCTACTCCACCTGCGGAGGCACCAATAACAATTATGTCGTGACCGGGCATTTAACTCCTAATTACTTTTGTGAAAGTAGCCTTTTGTGTCTAGTGGTAGATGCTTTTTTAGCGATAAAGCTAGGCTGTCAGGCTACAAGTTGTTATTAGTCAGTAGTTATAGCAGTCTTAAACGGAATGGCACTTAACTTTTGTGCGCTCAAGCCCTGAAGTAAAGTTCAGGACTGAAACCTCAAGTGAGATAAAACAAACTAAAATGGTTCCTATTTATTAATTTAAACCCATTTCAACGGGTTGAGCTTTCAGACGGAAATTTATTTCCCGCCTCTTTCTTTGGTAGTATCACCTACGACTTCCTCTCGTGAGTCCTAAATTTACAAATTAAATAGGACTTCTATGGTAGCGATTATTTATTGCTTATTACTTATTAATTATCGGTTAGTTAATATTAATTATACTTTGGTTTCTCACCTGCTCAAACTTCACATCCCTCCAGGGGGGAAAAATAGGCTGACGCGCGAGTCCAACCTCCGCTGACTTACTTACTAACGTTGCGAGCCAACACTACTTCAAAAGTAGACCCTTGTCCCAGCTTACTCACTACTGATATTTTACCGTGCATTAATTGTACTAATGAGCTAGTGATCGCAAGTCCCAAACCTGTACCAGCATACCTTTTGGAGAGGGATTGATCGACTTGCCGAAATTCTTCAAAAATATGGTTTATGTTTTCCTGGGCAATGCCAATACCTGTATCTTTAACAGCGATCGCAACTTCATTAGGAGAAACTTCCCACAGCTTGACCCATACACCACCGAAATCGGTAAACTTAATCGCGTTGGAAAGAAGATTTACCAAAATTTGCCGCACGCGAGCGCTATCGTTGATTATTTGCGGGTTAGCTAAATCTGCCTGAACCTCTAAACTCAGATTCTTCTCCGAAGCAAGCGATCGCAATTCATCAGTTGTTGCTCTCACTAGATGCACCAGGTTAAATTCGTCTGGTTTGAGTTCCAGTTTTCCGGCTTCAATTTTCGATAAGTCGAGAATGTCATTGATTAGCGTTAACAGGTGTTTGCCATTGCTGAGAATCCGTTGCACCATGTCTTCTTGGTGCTCGGTAAGCGGATTTTGCCGCTGGCGCAACAACAACTGAGAAAACCCAATCACAGCATTCATTGGTGTCCGCAGTTCGTGGGACATGGTGGCGAGAAACTGCGATTTCAATCTAGCAGCTTCCATTAGTTGCAGGTTTTGCAGCTGAATCTGAGTTGAAAGGCTTTCCAAATCCCGGTTTTGTTGACCCAAGATTTCATTCTGGTAAGCTAAACGTTCTTCTCGCTCCTCTAAAGTATTAATCAGACGAGCATTATTGATGGCGATCGCTGCTTGTTCTCCCACCGCCGCCAGCAGAAATCCGTCTTCCTGGTCAAAAGCATGAGAGTCTTCCCAGTTACCAATCGCCAGCACTCCTAGCCGTCCCGCTTGCGCCGACTCAATCGCCACCACATACATTGAAGCAGCCATCTCGGAACCTGTTTGGCTGTGTCCCTCTTTCCCTCTTTCCTCGTCCTGAATCAGCTGGGAAATTCCTGTCAAAAACACCTGAGAAAGCAATCCTTCCTCTGAAGCAAAGCCATTTTCTAGCTGCAACTTTTCCGTACCTATCCCCGCCGTGACCGTCAGCACCAAGCGATCGCATTGGGGATTTTGCAACATTATGAAACAAAACTCCGCGCCTGCGATCGCATCGCAAACCGCTTGCACCATCACCCGCAACAACCCTGGTAAATCTGACAGACGCTGGTTGAGTAAATTTGTCAGTTGCTGTAGCGTCCGCAGTTGTTGCTGTTGTTCCCCCAGAATGATTATTGCCTTGCGTAAATTATTACTCGCTTCCTGCGCTTCCCGGTATAGTTGCCCATTTTCCACTGATAAGGCAGCACGACGGGCGAGTTCTTCCGCCAGCGCTAAGTCTGATACGTCGTAGGCTCCTTTTGCTTGGGTGCAAACCAACGAAATCGCGCCGATCGCCCGCCCGCGCACCAATAGCGGCACTACTATATAAGAGCGGAAGCCGATATCCCGAACTATTTGTAGGTGTTCGGCATCGCGGGTAGCTGCTTCCAGCATATCGTCGGTAATTTCTCGAACTAATTCCGAGTTGCCAGTACGCAACACTTTCATCGCCGGATGTCCTCCGTCGATGTCCGGCGGGTAGCGGTGCTTTAGCTGGCGCACCAAATTTTCTTTGCTAGGATCTGAAACAGCCGCCCCCAGCCGACGCACTAAGCCATCCGCTTCCAGAATGTCTATTAGGCACAAGTCTGCTATGTGATTCACCACCAGTCGCGCTAGAGTTTCCATAGTCGCCTGGTAGTCTAGGGAAGCAGAGAGGACGGCACTAGCCTCAGCCAGGAAACGCTGCCTTTCTAAGGCTTGCTTGCGTTCTGTAATGTCGCTAATAATACCTGACATCCGAAACGCTCTGCCTGTGCTATCCCGTTGCGCTTTGCCTTTGGCAATACAATAACGATATTCCCCGGAGACATGGCGCAGTTTAAATTCTACATTACATTCACTCTCTAGCTTTAGGTGAGCGGTAACGATCTCGATGATTCGCGGTCTATCTTCTGGATGTATTAGTTGACAAAACGCATCGTAAGTGCTTACAAACCCATCGCCGGACAAGCCAGTGATTTCAAAACAGCGCTCATTGCAGTAAATTTGGTTTCTAATGATATCCCAGTCCCAAATCCCGTCGTTCGATCCTTCTAGAACAAATCGGTAGCGTTGTTCGCTTTCTTGGAGTAGCTGATTTGCTCTCTGGGCAAGCGTTTCAGCCCGATTCAGCCGAATGGCATTTCTGAGCGACCGAGCGAGACTTTCTGGGGAGACTTTGCTTTTAGAAATATAATCTGATGCACCTGCTTTCATCACCTCAACGGCGATTTGTTCGTCTCCCTGGCCAGTTAATACTACCAGGGCGGCTTTGAAACCAGACGAGCGGATATCTTGCACCAAGCTCAGTCCGTCACCGTCGGGGAGGCGATAGTCGAGGAAAACGCAGTCAAAATCATCATGACTTAAAGATGCGATCGCTTCTCGACAATTGATTGCTTCCACCACTTCCATTTTTATGCCAGCAGTTTTTAGCGATCGCCGCACCGCCATTCGATCTACTTCATCGTCATCAACTATCAGTATCTTTAAAATTTCTTCCATATGAATTAGTTTTTAGTCCGTTGTCTGTTAAAGTTTTAACGTTTGAATGTTTTCAGGCTTTAATGTGTTGTAATATTTTCTAACGTTTCAACTTGACAACTGAACTAATTACGGCATTTCACTGAGCATCCAGTATTGATTGAGTGTTGCCACTGCTTCCACAAATTTAGTAAATGTTACTGGTTTAAGAATATAGCCTGCCACATTCAAATTATAAGCTTCTACCTTATCTTTGTCTTCATTGGAAGTAGTTAGGACAATCACGGGCGTTGCGCGGAGTTCCGGATCTGCCCGCAACTCTCGCAAAAACTCAATTCCGCCCATTTTCGGCATATTTAGGTCGAGTAAGATTAACCGACGCTCTCGCGGAATTTTTGTTACATTGTCCTCATCCCGCAAAATAGCCAGCGCTTCTAACCCATTGTGGGCGACATAAAACGGATTTGTGATATTGTTTTTTTTAAAGGCTCGTCGCACCGTCATCACATCAACTTCATCGTCATCAACAAGCAACAAATTTGTCATTTTACCTTCCATATTTTAAATATAATTAAAACTGGTAATTGGGAGCATCCTCCCCCAGTCCCCAATCACTTACTTTTTGGCTGTTTGGGCCAGGTGAAATAGAAAGTTGCTCCTTGCCCTAATTGAGATTTCAGCCAAATTGTTCCTCCTTGCTGTTCAATAATTTTCTTAACAATAGCTAGACCAACACCAGTATTTTCTACCTTGTCTCGCGCTTCCAGTGTCTGAAACATCACGAAAACTTTTTCATGATATTGGGGAGCGATCCCATTTCCGTCATCTGCGACAGCAAATTCGTAGCACGTTTCTCTATTCTGGACAGATATTGTCACATTTCCCTCTGACCGAGGGTGGTGTTTAATACAGTTGCTCAGCAGATTAGCAAACACTTGCTCTAAGAGCAAGCGTCCTGTAAATAACGTTGGCATTTCCGGCTCTATGGTAATGGTAAAGGTTGGAGGAGCTGGCAAGGAGCCGATAATGTTTGTCAGCAAGGTTGCTACGTTTACAAGTTCTGGTGGTTTGCTCACCCGTCCGACGCGGGAATACTGCAAAAGTGCATTAATTAGTGCTTCCATGCGATGAACGCGCCCCCGCAGTAAATCCATGTTACGGCGCGTTTCCAGATCGAGTTTATCTTCGATATCTTCTTCAATCCAAGTCGAGAGATTTGCGATCGCTCTCAATGGTGCTTTCAGGTCATGGGAGACAATATAAGCAAACTGGTCGAGTTCTTTGTTGCGTTTCTCTAGGTCAGCGTTAGTCTGGGCGAGAATACCACTCAGACGGGCTAATTCCTCCGCACGGGCCAGCAAATCTTCTTCAGCTTTTTTGCGCTCGCTGATGTCAACACAAGAGCCAATATAGCCAGCAAAAGTGCCATCGGGTGTAAATCGCGGTCTTCCTGTATCCAAAACCCAGCGATACTCCCCATCTGCACGCAAAAGACGGTATTCCATCTGGAAATTTTCGCGGACATGAAAAGCCGTCATGTAGGTATCCAAGCAACGTTGGAAATCATCTGGATGCACTCCTTGAGTCCAACCGTTGCCCATTTCTTGCTCCAGAGTCCGTCCTCCGAAGGTAAGCCAACTTTGATTGAAGAAATTACACAACCCATCTGTCCCCGACATCCATAACAACACTGGCGCACTATCTGCCATTGTGCGGAAACGTTCTTCGCTTTCTTGCAATGCTGCTTGCGATCGCTTACGCTCAGTCAGTTCTTGTTCCACTGTTTGGAACAGACGAGCGTTGTCAACTGCTAAAGCAGCACGACGAGCCAGTTCAGAGGCAAATATGAGGTCAGATTCGTTGTAGTGACGATTAGACTCAGCCCAGACAAAGGTAATCGCCCCCAATGTCCGCCCGCGAGCTACCAACGGTACGATCATTGCAGATGTGTAGCCAATTTGCCTGAGCAGTTCCAGTTGTTCTGCGTCGCGGGCTACCTCCACCAGGAGCGAGTCGGGAATCTCTGGGTATAATTCTGCCTGGCCAGTACGCAGCACCTTTGCCAGACCATACGGCTCGTTCATGTCGGGGGGGTAGCGTTGATGCAATTGTTGCGCCCATTCCACCTTTGACGGGTCTACATGGATAACTGCCAAGCGGCGGGGTGTCTGTTCCTCATCAAGGATATCGACGCAGCACCAGTCAGCCAGATGGGGGACAGCGAGGTGAGCCAAGGTTTCCAGGGTGGTTTGGTAGTCAAGGCTGTTAGAAAGTAGGGTGCTAGCCTCGACAAGAAACTGCTGTTGTGCTTGCGATCGCTTATTCTCGGTGATATCCATGCACACGCCGAGCATTCTGACTGCATTTCCTGTTTCGTCGCAAAAAACCTGACCTTTTCCCCCCATCCAGCAGATATCGCCGTTAGGCGAAATAATCCGGAATTCAATGGCGTAATTGGTTTTCTGCTCTACAGATTGCGCGATCGTTTTCTCTACAAACTCCCGGTCTTCCGGATAAATCTTTTCAACAAAATCTGCAAAAGTCCCGCTTCCAGTAGCTATAGCATTCATAGGTTCCAGCGTATCCGACCACGCCAGTTCCCCTGTCAGAATGTTCCAGTCCCAAATCCCCATTACTCCCGCGTCTAGGGATAACCGCAGTCTCTCCTCACTTTTACGCAGCGCTGTTTCCGTCTGCTGTCGCTCAGTAATATCTAAAATCAGAGACAGCACTGAAACGACATTCCCCGACTCATCTACTAAAGCCGAGTTGTACCACTCGCAGTAGACAATCGAGCCATCTTTTGTATAGTTCCGGTTGTGGGAAATATTACGCCGTTCGCTGCCATTGAGTAACCGGGATACTACCCCATTGACAGATGCTAAATCTTCAGGTAATACGAATTTCCATTCGCTCGGATGTTTACCCATTAGTTGGTCGCTTTCCCATCCGAATAGCGTTTCGGCTTGCTGCGACCACTTGATCACCCGAAAGTTACTATCCCACTCGATGACTGCTAGTGGCGAGTTTTCTAGATGAAAGCTGAGTATCTGGAGTGCATCTTGTGTAGTTTCTTGCTTTTGGGTAGGGATAGCGCGATCGCCTTGCAGCTTTTGGCGATAAGTATTAACCACACTCGCTACGCTTGCTGTCGCCAAAGTAGTTTTACTTTCGCGACTTCTAGTTGCTTGATGCTTTTTTACCTGCAAGAAAGCGGCTAAAACAGAGGTCAACATTCCTCTTTTGATGCCACCATACAAGACACTAATTAAAATAACCATAAAAATTAAGCTAAAGTAGCCATTTTTATCGCTATTTATATTGAGAGTGTCTACTAGCAGTTTAATTAGCAAAGCTAGTATTACCGCTACTATAGGGACACCGTAACGCATAAGCTAAGAGCAAACCACTAGGCAAAAGCTCCATCCTCCTAATGACAAAATGCCACACAACAGCTGCTTCGACATCCACCACTAGGAGGGCAACTAATTTTTTTAATAGTTTTGGGTTTTGAGTAAAAACGCCTTCTAAATGTAGAGACTTTGCTAGCAAAGTCTCTACACGCGGGTACACAAACAGGACTTACGCAGTTAATTAGTGAATGCCTGATTCTGTCGTAGGGGCATGGCATTGCCATGCCCCTACAGCGTGTTGACGTGCGTAAGCCCTAACAAACCAAGCTACCCTCCCCCAAGGGGAAGGCTTAGCCTACAGCCTAGAGGCGTATATTTAACAAGGAAACTTCTCGCCTCTCAACTCCTAACTCATAACTTCTAACTCCTCGCTTCTTGGCGGAAATTTAGACCAGGTAAAGCGAAATGTCGATCCTTGACCTATTTGAGATTCCAAGCGGACGCTTCCCCCTTGAGTCTCGACAATTTTTTTAACCAGAGATAAACCAACGCCAGTGTTTTCCGCTGTATCGCGGGCTTTTAAGGTTTGAAAAATCTCAAAAACTCTCTCGTGGTACTCGGTAGCAATTCCTGGCCCATCATCTGCTACGGCAAATTCGTAAAAGTTGCCTTGGTCTTGAACAGATATTGTCACCGTTCCATCGGCTCGATCGTGGTGTTTGATGGCGTTGGAAAGCAGGTTGGCAAAAACTTGTTGTAAGAGCAGGCGTTGGGTGGAAAGAGTGGGCATTCCCGGTTGTACGCTGATGGTAAAGGCGGGTGGGGGTGCTAGGGAGTCTACGATCTCTGCTAGCAAGTTAGCAACGTCCACTTTTTCAACTGATGCTTTGACTCTTCCGACGCGGGAATAATGGAGGATGCCATCGATCAGTGCTTCCATACGATGAACGCGCGATCGCAGTAAAGTTATATTGTGCTGGGTTTCTTCGGATTGACCAGGTAAATCTTCTCCAATCCAAGTGGAGAGGTTAGCGATCGCTCTCAAGGGTGCTTTCAGGTCATGGGAGACAATATAAGCAAACTGGTCGAGTTCTTGGTTGCGTTTTTCTAGGGCGGTGTTAGTTTGAACCAAGATAGAACCAAGTCTGGCTAATTCCCCTGCACGCGATCGCAAATCTTCTTCAGCTTTTTTGCGGTCGGTGATGTCGCTGTTAATTTCCAGAATTGCTAACGGTTCCCCGTCATCATCCACCTGCAACGACCAACGACTAGAAACAGTAATCTTGCTTCCGTCGCGCTTGGTGTGAACAACTTCGCCCTTCCAATAACCTTCTTCTTGGAAGACTTCTTGAATTTCTTCTAACGGTTGCGGAAATTCGGTTTTGAATAAGGCGTGGCTCAATTGACCAATGGCTTCTTCTTTTCTCCAGCCATAAATCCGCACTGCACCCTGATTCCAATAGGTAATCAGATCGTTGCGATCGCGCACAATAATCGTATCATTCGCCAAGTCGAGCAGAGTCGCTTGTTTTCGCAGAATTTCCTCCGACTGTTTGCGCTCCGTAATGTCGCGGACAATCCCAATTAACAGGTGCTGATTGTCCAATCGCATTTCGCTAAAGACTAACTCCATCGGGAACACTGTCCCATTCTTCCGCTGTCCTGCTGTCTCTTGCAGCCGCCGAATTTTGGAATAGTCATTGCCAACAAAGCGGTTCAGAGTTTGGACGCTATCACCGCTAAAGTATTGTGCCAGCAAGAGTTTTAGGTTTTTGCCAACAACTTCCTCTGGTTCATAACCAAACATCATCCCGGCAGCTTTATTAAAAGATTCCAGGTGTCCCTGCTCATTGATAGTAATAATCCCATCAACCACATTATCCAAAATTGCCTGGATGCGAATATTACTTTCGCGCAAGCCAGTTTGCCGTTCTGCAAGTTCCCGGTCTAACTGGTCAAACAGATACACAGCTGCCAGCGAGCCTAGCACCCCAAGTATTACCGTAGTACCTAGTACGCCTATGGTAATTACCTGCTGCTGGTTTAATTCCTGTTTGCGCTGAGAAAGCAGTATCTCCTCTTCCCTAGAAAAATCAGTAATTTGCCGACGAATGGCATCCATAGTGATTTTGTCTTGAGCATCCAATCTGAAGGTGTCAGTGGCTCCTTGTTGGATGGCTCTTAACCTAGCCACATTTTGGTTCATAATGTCGATTTTTCGCTGGGAAAGCGATTGAATCTCTCGGACTCGTTGTTCCTGTTCTGGTTTATTTTTGACTAGCTGACTCAGTTCCTCGATAGTGTGAGGAATGCTAGCCATCCCAGAATCATAGGGTTGCAGATATTCAGGGCGATTCGTCAGAGCATAACCCCGAACTCCAGTTTCGGCATTTACTAAAGCTGTGAGCAAGCGATTGGCATACAAAAGCACCTTTTGAGTATGGTCTACATATCGTTGCGCCACTGCGTTACTGCGTTGAAGTGCCGCAAATGCTACTACTGAAGTTAAAAGACACAAAATGGGAATGGCAATAATCAGCGCACCCCGCCGACGCACGGGTAAGTCTGACCAGAGAAGACGCAGTTGTTGAGTTCCAGAGGCGGTCATTACGAACTTCTTGTTTTGTGCTTTTATTTCAATCCCTGATAGGGATTAATATAGAACCACCCCTGTTCCAACAAGTCAAACCCTAATAGGCATTAGGCAGACTATACCATGTCCATGAGGCAGCGCTGTATTTGCTTTGCCCTAATCCCCAATCCCTTTTGAAGATCGAGATTTTAAGAAATCCGCAAAAAGGGTGATTCTAAGGCTGCCAACCCGGTATACTCATACCAGCGCTAGTTGAAAACCGTGATTGTTCTAATGGCACCGACTCAAGCAATGTGGAGAATTATAGCCGATAACATCCAGCGATTTCCAGCAACACATATCTCTGGCTGCGATCGCGTGGTGTGCTTTAGCTGTGTTCTGTGTTTGACTATAGGGTCTTGACAAAATCAAGAGCAGTGGTGGTTTAAAGGGCGCGATCGCTCACAGGTTTGTACTACAATTAACCAGTCCCTAAACTGTCACCAGAAACAAACGCTGCCCTTGACATTAATGTAGTGTAATGTTTACCTAGACTACCCTTAGTAAACAAGAGTGCTGAAATTTGCTCGGGAGGGAATAAATTATCAGAACACTGAAGCGATGCACTTTAATTGACTGCTGCAAAATGTTTATAAACTCAATTATTTTAAGAAAGTCATAGAATTGGAAAGTGTGGAAGTAAAAGATGAGCCAAATTCGCGTAGCTTTAATTGAAGACCACGACCTAACCAGGGTCGGGATACGAACAGCGCTGCAACAGCGTGGGGAAATAGAATTTGTCGGCGAGGCAGCAAATGCCGCCGAAGGTCTGAAGTTACTGGAAGCGACCAAGCCAGATGTCGCCATTGTCGATATTGGTCTGCCAGATATGGACGGGATTGAATTAACAAGAACGTTCAAAGAAGCGCAGGCAGCATTGGAAGACCCAGCTAACACGAAAGTATTGGTGTTGACCTTGCAAGATGACGAAGAAGCAGTGCTGGCGGCATTCGCAGCAGGTGCAGACTCGTACTGCATGAAGAATATCAGTTTTGATAAATTGCTGGAAGCGCTGCAAGTGACTCACGAAGGCAACGGATGGATTGATCCAGCGATCGCCCGAATTGTCTTAAGGCAGACCAGAGCCAGTCAAGCAGGAGGCGATTTAGCACCTGCATCAAAAACGGTAATAATTCATGCTACAGAGCCAGAATACTCTCAGCTAATAGAAGCTTACCCGCTGACAGAAAGGGAATTGGAAGTTCTGCAACTGATTGTTGAAGGCTGTAGCAATGCCGCGATCGCCGAAAAACTATACATCACCGTAGGAACCGTAAAAACCCACGTCCGGAACATCTTAAATAAGCTGTGTGCCGATGACCGCACCCAAGCAGCTGTGCGTGCATTGCGCTCTGGTTTAGTAGGATAAACACTCTTGAGCCATCAGAGTTTGAAATGCAAAATTAAAAATTAAAAAGCGATGATTAATTTATTAATTTTGCATTTTAAACTTTTTATCAGCTGTCGTTCTGACCAAATCATCAACCAGCGGCATCTGACAGGGTAAAAACGCTTTTAGCGTTGTCTCCGGTTGGCTGTATTAAAACAAAGTATGACCATTTGGATTACCCTTAAGCTGTCGATGTTTAATCTTAACCCTCAAGCGATATATGGAGAGGAGGTGACTGGGGAAGAGGTGAAAAGCAAAAATGGGGTGTTAGTAATTACCTTTTTTCCAATCCACAATCTACAATCCACAATCCACAATCCAAAATTGGTATGAGCCGATGAGTCAGGCAGAAGGGAGCAAACTCAAACTGATGGTGGTTGATGATGAGCATGACAACCTAGATTTGCTTTATCGAACATTCCGCCGAGATTTTCGAGTCTTCAAAGCCGACAGTGCCGCCTTGGCGCTGCAAGTATTGGAGGCAGAAGGGGAAATGGCTGTGATTATCTCTGACCAGCGAATGCCCCAGATGAACGGCACGGAATTTTTAAGCAAAACAGTTGAGCGCTTCCCTGATACAATTCGCATCCTGTTAACCGGATACACCGATGTTGAAGACTTGGTGGATGCAATTAACTCAGGTCAGGTATTCAAATACATCACCAAACCCTGGAACCCAGAGAACCTGAAAGCAGTAGTTCAACAAGCCTCAGAAACCTACAAGGTTCTAAAGCAAAGAACAAACGAACTGCGCCGTGCTTTGCGACGAGAAGAACTGTTTAATGCGGTGACAACTGCCATTCGGGAGTCACTGGACTACAACAGTATGCTGCAAACGGTTGTCAATACAATCGGTCAGACATTTGAGGCAAGCCGTTGTATTCTCAGACCAGTAGAAGGCGATCGCTTGACGAGCGAAGCCTTCTCATACCAAGATCCTAATGCCGCCGCTAGTCAATTCCCTAATATTGATTCCGCCCTCGAAGCTGCCCTTGAGACTCACCAAACACAATTGGCTCAAGGCGAAGAACAAGGAACGCAATACACCCATCTAGTTGTACCCCTGATCTACCAGCAACAGCAGCAATCAGTTCTCTGCCTCTATCAGGACACTCAAAATGGGATGTGGGAACCCCAAGAAGTGCAGCTAATTGAAGGTGTTGCCGAACAAGCAGCATTGGCAATTTCTCAGGCAAAACTCTACCAGCGCACGCAACAGCAGGCTCAGCAAATGCGCGCCGAACTAGAGGTAGCACGGCAAATCCAAAACAACCTACTGCGGCAAAGCTGGCCAGAAGTAGAAGGTCTTAAGGTACAAGCCTGTTGCGTAGCAGCTAGAGAGGTGGGGGGTGATTTTTTTGAAGTATATTTCCATCCCCAAGGCGACATCTGGCTGGCAGTAGGAGATGTATCTGGTAAAGGCGTACCAGCCGCGTTATTTATGGCTAGTGCGATTTCCGTGTTGCGCCGGGAACTGGCTCAAGAAATTTCTCCGGAGCCAGATGTCGTAATGCGGAATTTAAACAGTATTATGTCAGATGATTTAGTCAGCACTAACTGCTTTATTACAATGGTGCTGGCTCGTTATACCCCAGCAGATCATACTCTCGTCTATGCCAATGCTGGTCACATCTATCCCCTCATATGGTCGCATCAAGCAGTGTTGCAACAATCAGCACAACTTGAGGACTCGGCACTTGAGCCAAATTTCCTGAAGACTCGTGGCATTCCTCTAGGGATTCTACCAATCTGGAAAGCCAAGCAGGGACAGGTAACTTTAAATGCAGGGGAAATATTCTTGCTGACGAGTGACGGGATCACCGAAGCGACTGTCACTCAGTCGAGCGAACCGGGTCAATCGGATGTTGGTGGGAGCTTGGAACCCCAGGGTAGTATGCTGACACAAGATGGTCTTTGGAAACTTCTTAGGCAAGAGCCAGCGCCTTTCAATTTGACCAACTTATTAGCCCGGATTCGAGAACAGACGAACAACGTTCAGGAAGACGACCAAACTATACTCTCTCTGGAGGTTCTTTAAATAAATGAGAACTGAGCTGCACGTACCAAGTGACTTAAAGTTTTTGACGATTGTCGAAAGCTGGCTGCTGGGCTGTTTGGAAGTTGAGCTGACTGACTCGGTTGATTGGCCTCGTCAATCGAATCGCTTACGATTGGCTTTGGTGGAGGCATACTCAAACGTGGTGCGTCATGCTCATAGAGATCAACCAAATCTGCCAGTGTTGATTCGTCTGGAGCTGAAAGATCGGGATATTGCTCTAGAAATTTGGGATCACGGTCAGGGATTTGATTTATCAACTTATCTACCACCCAACCCGGATGATAAACAGGAAAGCGGCTATGGTTGGTTAATTATGAACCGACTGATGGACAGGGTGGAATACCGCTTACAGGTAAATGGTCGCAACTGTCTGAAGCTGGAAGCAAGCTTACCAGAGGCAACTAAAGCTTAGGGACGTATCAACGAATATTCAATTAGGGTGTCTTACAGTTAAACACAGGGGACTCAAGCAAAGCTTTTGACCTAAAATTTGCTTAACTTTTAAAGCTGGTTGTTGGCAATGGGGATGGGATAGCTTTGTAAAGGAGTTTCAAGAAAAAAACGTGTTTGTCAAGTTTTACTAAGAAGAATTGATTTAATCTAATTAATATTTACTATTTGAAAAAGTTAAGACATTAAATTTTAATCTTGCGTTGGCGATCGCTATGAAACAGTTGTTTCCCCTGGCTCCACGTTACCGCCTTGATGATGAATCACCCTGGCTGGAGGGAATCGATCCAGCACGCTACTACTGGATTGCGGTAAATGGCGATCGCACTCTGAAAGTAGCAATTCCTGGCTTAAATGTATGCTCTCTGGATGAGTGGAAGCAAAAAATTCGGCTGTTTAGAGCTATGCAGCCAGAGGAGCAGATGAGGATAGAGCGGACAACCTGTTTTTGTACCATTCACTGTATCAGCGAAAACTGCTTTGCGGTAGCGTCTGTTGTGAATGGCGCACCCGTATGGCACCTTTTTGACCAAGAAACACTCGAAAGTCTCTTGCGGACAAGTCACCCAGATTGGGTATGCGCTCCCAAGGATCTAGAGTTATGGCGTGAGATGTTGGCGCTTTCTTGGCAACAATCAGCAGTAGCCTAACTCCTATATTGCACCTACGCTGCAACGCCAGCCAGCGATTCAAATCGCTGGCTGGCGTTGCCTAAAACATTATCTTTTCAGCAATGCCGAACCCGGAATGCCAATTGGGAGGTGCCTGCTTTCTCTTCAAATTTAAGTGTATTAGCGAAGCCAACACAGCAGGCATTCTCAGTCTGTGACTCTTAACGAGAGACAATATCGTTTAGCGGCGTAGATTTAAGAGTTCTTGGGGAGATGCCAAGAGTTTGATGGTGGCGGAAATAATTTGATGTTCTGGGTTAAGGATAAATAGCCAGGAGACGTTGATACCAAAGACAGGTGTTTGCACTTTGCCGCTGACTTGGACTTGTGTATTAGTGTCTTCTAAAGTTTCGGCAATTCCCTGACGGGGAGAAAGTGTAAATCCTTGGGCTTCTGCTTTCAGGTAAGATGCGATCGCATCTGGCCCCACTATCGGCGACTCAAACGGAGGATTCATTGCTCCATCTTCTGCAAATAAAGCAGCTGTTGCTTCAAACTCACTTGCGTTCATCGTTTCAAAGTAACGCAGTACCACTGGCTCATTTAGTCCTTCAATTTTCAACTCAGTGGTAGAAACAGATTCGGTTGCGGGCAAATTGTCGGCAAGTGTCATCAGTTTAAGAAGAAACCACGCTATTAGTATTAAACAAAAAAGCAGGTTTATACCTGCTCTTTTAGAGGGATTTTCCCAAAATGTTCTCATTAGACATTTTTATAAGAAAAACAGTACAGAAAAGCTAAACTATATAGTTTTTTATTGACGTTAGAATGAAATTCGGATAATTAAAAACGTATCCAAAATGAGTGTGAAAGTTTCCGTCAGCAGCAGTCAGGTGAAGCAACTCGCCTTGGAGTTGGGATTCCACAAGGCGGGAATTGCGGCTGTAGATGGGGCAGCAGACGGTTTAGAGGCGCAGAGATTGCAGGCGTGGCTGGCACAAGGCTATCAGGCAGATATGGAATGGATGGCGAATCCCAAGCGTCAGGATATTCGCCTGGTGATGCCAGAGGCGCGATCGCTTATTTGTGTTGCCCTCAACTATTACACGCCTCAGCAGCGTCCCGAAGGCAGCGAGTATGCGAAAATTTCCCGTTACGGTTGGGGACGGGATTATCACAAGGTTTTGCATAAAAAGTTGAAAGCACTAGCTAACTGGCTCTGTGAACAAGGCGAAGGTATTCAGGCGCGTTACTATGCTGATACTGGGCCAGTGCAAGATAAAGTCTGGGCGCAGCAGGCTGGGATTGGCTGGATTGCCAAAAATGGGAATGTCATTACGCGAGAGTACGGTTCTTGGGTGTTTTTGGGGGAAGTTTTGACTAACCTCGACTTAACGCCTGACTTGCCTCATACTGAACATTGTGGGACTTGTACTCGTTGTCTAGATGCTTGTCCTACGGGTGCAATTACTCAGCCCTTTGTGGTAGACGCTTCGCGGTGCATCGCTTACCACACGATTGAGAATCGAACTCAAAAGTTGCCGGATGCGATCGCGCCCCATTTACAAGGCTGGGTTGCTGGTTGCGATATCTGCCAGGATGTTTGCCCTTGGAACCAGCGTTTCGCTAAGCCTACTGACCTTACAGAGTTTCAGCCTTATCCTGAAAATGTGGCTCCCACTTTAACAGAATTAGCTGAAATTTCTGATGAAGAATGGGATCGTCGGTTTCCAGCCTCAGCCCTGCGGCGGATCAAACCAGAGATGTTGCGGCGCAATGCCAGAACAAATCTAGAAGCTTCAGGCAACTAAACCAATAAAATAGGGTGGAGAAGTGGGCGGTACACAAAACAAAATTTATCCCAAGTTAAGATACACCCAAACCGATGACCGAAAAAGCCATTATTTTTGATTTTGATGGCACAATTGCTGATACGTTCGATGCCATTGTGAGTATTACTAATTGTTTAGCCTTAGAATTTGGTTATAAGCTAGCCACTCTAGAGGATATAGAACAATTCCGAAATTTAAGTTCTAGAGAAATTATTCACAAATCTGGCGTTTCCTTCTTTAAGTTACCCTTTCTGCTGAGGAAAGTTAGAGCAGGCTTAAATAATAAAATTCAAGAGCTAAAACCATTTCCCGGAATTAAAGAAGCTCTTATAGAGCTAAAAGCTCAAGGTAATACTTTAGGAATTATTACTTCTAATTCCCAAGATAATGTGATATTATTTTTGGAAAATAATGTATTTTTAGAAATTTTTGATTTTCTTTACTCAGCTCCTACTGTTTTTGGCAAGCACAAGGTAATAAATAGTTTTTTAAAACAACATAACATCAAACAACAAGATGTTATTTATGTTGGAGATGAAACTAGAGATATAGAAGCAGCTAGAAAAAGTAATGTGAAAGCGATCGCAGTCAGTTGGGGGTTTAATTCCAAAGAAGTGTTAGCCAAGCATAATCCAGATTTTCTAATTTACAATCCCCACGAATTGATTGAAGTTATAGAAAGCTTGAAAAAATAGGGTTTTTAAAAACAAGGCGCAGGATTAGATTACCAAATTTGTAGAAGCAAATAGGTTGGGTTGAGGTAACGAAAACCAAAGCTAATATTGGGTTTATTGGGTTTAGGAGCATCCCTTCACCTGTCCTTCCAAAACTTTTCCTGCTGTTAGGTAGTGCCGAAAGTCATTCCTAATTTGTACAAGTTCTTGGTGTTCAAATTCTGTCATAGTTTCTAGCGATAATAAAGGCGTGAATGAGCCGTCGTACTGCTCTTGAAATCTTAAAAAACGATGAACATCGTCTAGAGATAAATTGCGGGCGTTTAGTGTTGTCATAAGTTAATCAATAGCTAATGGTAATAAACTTAGTCATTAGTCATTAGCAATGAGCTAATGACTAATGACTAACGCGAGGTAATTGCCATGCCAGTTTGTGGATCGAAGAAATGAATTTTTTCTGGTGTTAAGGATAACCACAAACGATCGCCTATTTTCACCTCTTTGTCTGGTGGGATTCGGACTTGTAAGGGAGATGTGGTAGGTGAATCAAGCAAAGTTACAGATAAATAAGTTTCGTTGCCTAGTGCTTCCACCAAATCGACTCGTACTTGTAGATTTTTAGGGGCGGGAACGCCGATACTTAAGTGTTCGGGACGGATGCCTAAAGTAAGCGATCGCGTGTCGTATTTTTGCAGTGTCGATGCCCAAATATCAGGTAAGGTGAGGCGAAACTGAGAATGGGTAATTAACAAGGGGGCTTTCACCTGTACTGGGAGAAAATTCATCGGGGGAGAACCGATAAATTCCGCCACAAAGCGGTTAGCAGGATGGTTGTAAATTTCCAAAGGTGCGGCGATTTGCTGGATTTTACCGTGATTCATCACCGCAATGCGATCGCCCATCGTCATCGCTTCAGTTTGGTCGTGGGTGACGTATATTGTTGTCGTACCTAGTTGTCGCTGAAGCTTGACAATTTGGGCGCGAGTTTCCGCCCGGAGTTTAGCATCTAAGTTAGATAAGGGTTCGTCCATCAAAAACACTTGGGGGTTACGTGCGATCGCTCGTCCCAATGCAACTCGCTGCTTTTGTCCTCCCGATAGTTGTTTTGGCAACCTGTTTAAGAGTGGCTCAATTTGCAACAATTGAGCAACCGTCCGTACCTGCTCATTAATCGCTTTCTCGCGTTCGGGTATGTAGCGAAGATGTTTAGGAAGCGATCGCGTCATCTCCACCAACAGATTTTCCGCCCAAATTGGCAAAGAGGACTTAGGAGTGAGTGAAGGGTTTTTCTCCCCTTCTCCCCCTCTCCCTGTGCGTCGCAATCCAAAGGCGATGTTGTCATAAACTGTCATGTGGGGATAGAGGGCGTAGCTTTGAAACACCATCGCGATGTCTCGTTCCTTCGGCGGTAAGTCGTTCACCAAGGAGTCGCCTACCCAGATATTGCCGCCAGTCAACTCTTCGAGTCCGGCAATAATCCTTAACAGGGTACTTTTGCCGCAACCAGAAGGCCCCACCAACACCATAAACTCACCATCTTCCACCGTCAGATGAATCCGTCGCAAGACATTCGTATTTCCAGTGGGCGAAGACTTGTCTGCTTCATCTACTGATGTCAGCATTTCTGCCGTTACTGGTGCGACAACTTCCCCTTTACGAACGGAAAAGCTTTTGTAAACGTTCTCTATAACAACTTTTGCCACGATAAATCAATATCCACTACCAATCTATTCTCGGTTACTTACAAAGGAGCGCAACAATCAGCGTTGCACATTGATTGGATGAGGCAACTGGTAACGTATAACACTCTTCTAAGCAGTTGAGGTAGGCTATTAACCCCTATCGCCCGATACAACCCTTTAGCCTATGGGCTTATCCGAGCCGTATTACCCCCATTGCCTACCCAACAGCTAAATAAAATCTAAATCGAAAATAAAGATCCTGCTTAAACTTGCTATTAGCTATCGGCTAGTTTATGATTGATTAATCAGTCAATCAATATTAAACGATGCCTGCACGGGATGAGCAAGACTTTGAGAGTCGGCGACAGCAGATTATTGACGGTGCTTTGGAAGTCTTTGCCAGCAAAGGCTTTGAGAAGGCGACCAACAAAGATATTGCCCAAGCCTCTCAGATTGGCTCACCTGGACTGATTTACCACTACTTCAAGGATAAAAGCGACCTGTTCCAGCAGGTAGTACAACAACGCATCCCTTTGCTGCAATTACTCACCCACAGCGAAGAGATGATGACCAAACCACCGCAGGAAACACTTACCCTCTTTGCCAGCACGTTTCTCAAGATAGTGGATAATCCCACTGCGATCGCGCTGATGAAGCTGATGTTAGGTGAAGCAACTCGCCGCCCTTTGGTTGCTGAAATGATTAATACCATTGGGCCTGGGCGCGGTTTTGCCTTCTTAACTCGTTATCTAGAAAAGCAGATGGATGCAGGTGTGCTGCAAACCATGAATCCAGGGGCAGCAGCACGATGTTTTATTGGCCCTTTGATCGCTTACGTTCTTTCGCGAGAGGTTTTTCCACAGCCTGATGCCCAGGATTTAAGCCCGCAGACGATGGCGACGACGGTGGTTGAAGTTTTTTTGTGGGGCATGGAAAAAGGCAATCCTTTAAAAGGAGATGGGGAATAGGAGCGTTAAGAGTTAGGAGTTAAAAGCTACGAGTTATTAATCCCTCACTCCTAACTATTTGTTGATTAATCAATCAATCAAAAAGGAGTTGTTTTTATGACTATCAACACAACATCCACTCAGAATCAGGAAACAACCAAAACCCACGAGGTAATAGATGTACAGCAGACAGATTGCTGCATCGTAGGCGGGGGGCCTGCGGGTGCTGTTCTGGCGCTACTTCTGGCGCGTCTTGGGATTGGGGTGATGTTGCTGGAGGCGCACAAAGACTTTGATCGCGACTTCCGGGGGGATACACTTCACTCTTCAACTATGGAGATTATGGAACAACTGGGACTAGCTGACCGTTTGCTCCAGCTACCTCACAGCAAAATTCGTCAAATGAGCATTATTACCCCGTCAGGTTCGCTAACGCTTGCCGACTTCAGTCGCCTCAAGACTCCCTACCCGTACATTACGATAATGCCGCAGGTGCGATTCTTGGAATTGATCGTGGAGGAGGCAAAACGTTACCCTAACTTTGTGCTGGTGCTGGGTGCAAACGTGCAGGAGCTAGTTGAAGAAGATGGTGAGATTCGGGGCGTGCGATATCGGGGACACGGTGGCTGGCACGAAGTGCGATCGCGTCTTACAGTCGGCGCGGACGGTCGCCACTCCAAAATGCGTCAACTGGCTGGCTTTGAAGTTATCAGCACCTCACCCCCGATGGATGTCCTCTGGTTCCGCTTACCGCGTCATCCAGAAGACCTAGAGGGTCTGATGGGTCGCATTGGTAGCGGTAAGATAGTGGCTATGCTTGACCGTTCCGACACCTGGCAAGTTGCGTATGTTATCCCCAAAGGCGGCTACCAGCAGATTCGCGCTGCGGGTCTGGAGGCGCTGCGCGAAGCAATTGTAGAGGTGGTGCCAGAATTTAGCGATCGCGTGCAGCATCTTCACGACTGGTCGCAGATTGCCTTTCTCAGTGTCGAGTCGAGTCGCTTAAAGCGTTGGTATCGTCCAGGGCTGCTGCTCATCGGTGACGCTGCTCACGTAATGTCGCCTGTCGGGGGAGTTGGTATCAACTACGCCATTCAAGATGCAGTTGTAGCGGCAAATGTACTGAGTAAGCCGCTGAGGACGGAGCAGTTAAAACTGAGCGATTTAGCGGCGGTGCAGCGTCGGCGCGAGTTACCGACACGAACTATACAGGCATTTCAGTCTTTTGCCCAGAAGCAAATTATTGCCCCGGCGATCGAGCCGAATCGGCAATTTAAACTGCCAGCAATCCTCCGCTTGCCGATTTTACGCGACCTTCCGGCGCGATTAATAGCCTTCGGGATTTTGCCTGCTCATGTTAATTAGTTATGGCTCAATAACTAATAGCTAAGAGGATGTCCCAGAATCAAAAGTTAATTTAATCCCCTCCAGCCGCTGTGCTAGAGAAAAAGGGGGAGAATCAAGTCTTAGTCCCCCTTTTTAAGGGGGATGCAAGGGGGGGGATCTCCACCATCTAAGCGTGTTGATGATGACTTTTCAGACATCCTCTAATGGAAAGAGAAAACAATTAGCCATTAGCTACTGACCAATAACTACATTGACGATTTTTTCGTCAGCGTTGAGTTGAAGAATGCGATCGCCTGTCCCATCTTTCCCCCAAAACCTGATTGAATCTATGGGACTTCGCACTACTCGCTCTCGATTCGTCAGCAGTATTACCGCCTCTCCCTTTCTAGCTGGTACCATTCCCAGCAAAACATCAGTTTTATCAGTAAACTGCATCACCTGAGTTCCAATGTCGCCCAAATTTCCCAATCTCAGAGTATTTTCAGGCAAGCGTTTAGCGTAACCCAACCCAGAAACCAGCAATACACTATCATCAGGACGCAGCGTTACACACCCGACAACTTGCTCACCACGCCGCAACCGCGATGCTTGCACCCCCATCGTTGCTCGTCCCATTGCCGGGAACTGTTCCTCAGTAACTTCCACCTTGAGCAAGCGTCCGCCAGTAGTTGCCAAAATTAAATGTTCGCCGCTTTTAGTCAGGTTGACATACTTCAATTCATCATCTTCTTTCAATTTAATTATCGTCAAGCCCCGACCGGAAATATTAGCAAGTTCTACCATTGGTAAACGCTTAATTTTCCCCTGTTTGCTCAAAAGAATTAAGTCGGCGTTTTCCGGCTCTTTTGGTAAAACAAAGTGGGAAACAATTGTTTCAGCAGCAGCTTGAGCAGAACTAGACAACAATGTTATGAGTGGCGTGCCTCGCGACTGTCCAGTTGTGGGCGGAATATCGCGAACTTTGACCGGGTAAGCTTTGCCGCCACCAGTCAGAACTATTAATTCTGCTGTAGTGTCAGTCTGCTCTAATTGCACCACAAAATCATCTGGACGACTTCCACCGTTACCCTTACCAGACGCTGATTTATTTCCACTTTTTGACAGTCGCCGCACATACCCGCGGCGGGTAAATTCCAGAGTAACTTCTTCTGAGGGTTGTGTATTGTCTGTTGTTTGTTGTGGGTTGTCGGCTGTAGTTTTTTTGTCAGTTTTTCGTTCTTTAGTTTCAGTCGTTTGCCGCGACTTACGAGGGACAACTATTTTGGTGCGACGCGCATCTGCGAATTTACGTTTGAGAGTTCGCAAATCTTTCTTCAAAGCTTTCAGCAATTCATGGCGATCGCTTAGTAAAACCCGCAATACTCCTATTCTCTCTGAAAGTTGCTCAAGCTCAGCTTGTAAGTTTTGCCTCTCCAACCCCGTCAGGCGGCGCATTGGCATTGCCAGAATTGCATCTGATTGCACTTCGCTGATGTTCAACCGTTCTTGCAGGGAGATTTTCGCACTGCTACCATCAGGAGCATTTCTCAGAATTTCAATCACAGCATCCAGCTGAGATAAAGATGCTACCAACCCTTGCACAATGTGGAGGCGTTTTTCTGCCTCCCCTAACTCGTGACTATACTGCCGAGTCAGGGTTTGTTCACGGAAACTGATAAACTCGTGCAACATTTCGCGCAGTGTCAATTGGCGCGGTTGTCCGTCTACCAACGCCAGCAAAATCGCTCCAAAGTTGGTACACAGCGCAGTTTGCTTGTAGAGATTACTGAGGACATCTTGAGGGTTGGTGTCTCGTTTCAGTTCTACCACCACGCGCATACCATCGCGATCGCTCTCATCCCGCAGATCGGCAATGCCCTCGATTCGACCATGATTGACCAGTTCCGCCACCTTTTCAATCCAAGATGCTTTATTCACCTGGAAAGGCAACTCTGTCACCACCAGCGCCGTCCGCCCTCGGCGACCGCGACTGGCTGGCATTTCCTCAATTGTCGCCACTCCCCGCACCGGGATAATACCGCGCCCAGTGCTGTAAGCTTCTCTAATTCCCTCCGTGCCAATAATTTCGCCCCCAGTAGGGAAATCTGGCCCCGGAACCAGCTCCCATAACTTTTCGTCCGATAAATCAGGGCGATCGATAAGGGCAATTAAACCATCCACCACCTCACCCAAGTTGTGCGGCGGTACATTAGTCGCCATACCTACGGCAATTCCAGCGCAACCATTGAGTAACAAAATTGGCAACTGTGCTGGCAGTACAGTTGGTTCCTGTTGGGAGTTGTCAAAGTTGCCAATAAAGTCAACTGTTGCCTCGCCAATTTCGCTCAAAAGCGCTTCATTGCCAATCGCCGCTAGTCGCGTCTCTGTGTAGCGCATAGCAGCTGGCGGGTCATTGTCCACCGAGCCAAAGTTACCATGACCAGCTAGTAGGGGATAGCGACTGGAAAAATCTTGCACCAGGCGCACCAAAGCGTCATAAACCGACTGGTCGCCGTGGGGGTGATATTTGCCTAAAACGTCTCCCACTACCCTCGCACACTTCCGATAAGGGCGGTCTGGAGTCAGTCCCAGTTCGTGCATAGCATACAAAATACGCCGATGAACTGGCTTTAATCCATCGCGGACATCGGGTAAGGCACGCCCGACGATCACACTCATGGCATATTCAAGATATGACCGTTGCATCTCCGCGTGTAGAGGCGTGGGGATGATCTGTCCAGTCGCCAGCAGGTTCAATTGTTTCGCCATGAGTTTTAATTCCTATTTCCTGAACACACAAAATTTTTTTGCATCTAGAGATTGATGACAAATTGCTTAGCAAATGGCAACGTGACAAAGAACCTTTCACAGTAGGATGGAAACGCAGTTATGACCACGACTCTGCACAAAAGCACCAATGAAAGGAAAAACTCGATGAAAACCGTTCTGATTGTAGAAGACGATCCGATTAATGCTCGGGTTTTTTCTAAGATTCTGAGCAAACGAGGTGGTTTGGCAGTTAAGCATACCGAAAATGTAGAAGAGGTAATGCAAATTGCCCAGTCCGGAGAAGCTGACATTATTTTGATGGATGTATCCTTGGCACACAGTGTTTACCAAGGTAAGTCGGTTGATGGCATAAAAATTACCCAAATGTTGAAAGCTGATCCCCAAACGGCCAATTTGCCTATTATCCTGGTTACGGCTCACGCTATGGAGGGCGATCGGGAAAATTTCCTTAAGCAAAGCGGTGCCGATAGCTACATTTCTAAACCAGTTGTCGATCATCAACTGTTTGTGGAGCAAATTATTGCATTGTTGCCACCACAATAGTCTTGAGTCGTAGGGGCAGTGCAATCGCCTGCCCAAAAGAGAAAGCCAAAGTATTCCACGAGAACTCGGTTGCGATCGCTTGACCAAAGACTTTAGCATCTCTGCTTTTACCTCTGGACTGGGTAAAACCCAGTTTAGTACATCTGTATTATTAAAGGAATACGTTGGCTAGTAGTGGCTGTTTGCTTATGCTTACAGCTTAATTCTGGCTGAAGCGGCTTGGCAGGGAATAGCGACAAGTGTTATCCGCCAGAAACTCCGCTCCCACGTAAGTTAAGGGATGAGTCCAAAAACCTAGCGCCGTAGCAGAAATTCTATTTTATTGTCTGCCCCCTAAGAAATTCCGCCTAGATGCTTCCACAAACTCAACCTACAATTATTCTTTCGAGGATGTTTAAAAAGTGTTTTTTCTAACGTTACCGCTTCAAGTCCCCCAATTTATGGGGATGCTGGCGGAGAAATCTAAGATTTCAGAGTTACATACATAATTTAAACATCCTCTTAAAAAGTAAAGCAGCTTAGTTCATCTATATTTCCCCAAACAAAGATTCAAATTCAGCCTTTAAGGAATTAAAATCAGCGACTCTGGCAACTAATAAATTCTCTCTTCCCGCATCCTTTAACCGCTTGTTCCAATACTGGATATTTTCTGAATTGTTCACCCAGAAGTCAACTACCGTATTTAAAACTTCTTCTAAATCCCAGCCTCGCTTAGGCGGAACAACCTCGACTGATTCTAAAAAAGCGTCAAGAGTGCATTTAGGGGTTCCCAAATATTCCACCCCAATGCTGGGGTCTTTTTGAATTATTTCCTGTTGGTGGTTGAAGAAGTATAAAACGGGAGAAACACCTAAAATTTCAAAGGTATATTTCATAGCCGTCACCTGAATCTGTTCTCTCTTTGTGAGTCATACCAATTCTTAGAAGATAGTATGGTCACATTGGTTACATCTTTAGCATCCCACTAAAGTAAATTTTATTGATGTGCAATTAAGAAAAGTATCAGCCAAAAGGAGTGCGACCCTGGTAGTAGTTTCTCTACCTTTAGATAAAATATACATCTAACTTAACCAAAGCCAGAGACTGTAATGATATTTTTAGCAAATATTTTAATTGAGATTACAAATTTTAAAGGAGAACTGGCGGCGCTGGGTGCCGCATTTTTGTGGGCGATCGCATCCGTAGTTTACGGTCGCTTGGGGCGGCAAATTCCACCCCTGGAACTAAATTTCCTTAAGGGAATAGTAGCGATCGCTCTTTTGATTCTCACCCTACTTTATTCCGGTCAGCTGCTGCCTGAAATCAACCCAACTGCACTGACATTGCTGCTACTCAGCGGCGGACTGGGAATTGGCGTAGGAGATACAGCTTATTTTTCCGCCATCAACTATCTGGGACCTAGACGCACCTTAATATTAGAAACCTTAGCACCGCCCTTAGCAGCACTGCTTGCCATGATTTTTTTACAAGAAAAGCTCAGCGGCGCTTCTTGGTGCGGTATTTTATTGACGATTTTAGGCGTTGCTTGGGTGGTGACGGAACGCTTGCCCAATTCCACCCCCAACACCACGCATCTGACTGTACGCGGGATCAGTTGGGGAATGCTTGCAGCAGTCTCACAGGCAAATGGCGCAGTCCTCTCCCGTGCAGCGCTGGCGCAGTCGAGTATCAGCCCTTTGTGGAGTACCCTGGTGCGTTTGGGAGCTGGGGTACTGGTATTGGTGCTGTGGTTGTTGCTCAAAGGTAAGCAGCAGAAGGCTCCCGAAAGTGTCCCGACGTTCAAGGTTTTACAATCTTGGCGAGTGTTGGGAGCGATCGCTTTGACTTCCTTTTTCAGCACCTACCTCGGCATCTGGTTACAACAAACTTCTCTGAAATTCGCACCCGTGGGCATTGCTCAAACTCTCACTTCCACAAGCCCTTTGTTTGTTTTACCGCTCGTAATTTTGATGGGTGAAACGGTCAGTTCCAGAGCTATTTTAGGCGTTTTAATTGCATTAGGTGGCGTGGGTTTGCTATTTAGCCTCCGGTAGGATAAGGGTTTGGCTGGGAAGCGATCGTTACTTTCTTAAAAAAGGAGTGAATGAGCGATCGTCTTAATACACTTATAAGTTTCTATACATTTTTGTAAATTTGACTATCAATATAGTTTTTCAAGATACCCAAAAGTTCATTAGAACATTTTGTAACTAATTCCATCTGCTCTTTATTATTTCGGTCAAACTCATGTGAAGTTTTTTTTGTGCCAAGTACCTCATTAAGAGTTGTTACAGTATCTCCTTTATTGCATACACCATGACTTACTAGGTTGCGAACACACCTAATTTGAGCATATTGCTGTTGTATACGTTGAGTTTTTATAGGCTCTTTTAAATCTTTTCTTGTCTTATCTACAAACTCAACCATCATTTTTTCTAGAAAATCCTTTGTTTTCAATCCTTCTCTATATGCCATAAACTCGACTAACCCATACAAACTTCCAAGTTGCAAAGGCATATCAGAAAATTGAGCAATAAGCATATATCTTTTAATGTATTCATTTAGATTATTATCGACGGGATAATTTAAAGATTTACACGTAGAACTACTAATGGAAGGTACAATATTGCATTCAAAAGATAAGCCGCATGCAAATTCCACTATAGTCTGGATTTTTCCGTTATATTCTATATTGCTAGGCTTGTTTATAGTAGCTGAATAGGCTTTAGAAATAAACTTAATAACATTGAAGCAATGAAATATTGCAGTTTCGGAATATTTATATAGCTGATCCGACTTTTTATTAATTAAGATTTGATGATTTAAAATTTCTAAAATCAACGCATGAATTAGCAGCTTTCCTTCTTTAGGAGTTGTAAGCATTTCAATCTTATGGTTTCTATCCTTAAATATTTCAATAGTATCTTTAACAGTTTCATCTGCTTGTGGATAATAATAAATCTCTCCCTGAATACCGGATGTTGCTCGATAGTGCAAAGAATGTGCTGTCATAACAGTCAAGTCGCTGGTAAGCTCCAGCGGAAGCTATCAGTTTATAATACTACTAATATACTACATTTGCAGCGTTCGTGCTGAAATGAACCCAGTTCCAGAGCTATTTTAGGCGTTTTAATTGCATTAGGTGGCGTGGGTTTGCTGTTCAGCTTGCAGTAAGAAGGCTGTTAAGAGGATGTTTTAAAAGTCGGTTAGATAGCAAAAAAGCTCACTCAGTGTAAGCTGCGAATATGTAGTACACAGCACTGAGAGAGCGTTATGAGTAAAGCTTACCCCAGTAATT
>NZ_JACJOY010000124.1:0-22412 GCF_014695815.1 Trichocoleus sp. FACHB-6 | reverse complement strand
AGCAATGGCTGCGATTAAGGCTGACGAAAGCACCAATGCAAAAGGATTGCTATTTGTTGAGGGTGAGGAATGTGTAGAGGAACTACGCAGTGTAGGAATAGCTGGAATTACAACCAAAGGCGGGGCTTGGTCTGAGTCCGCTCTAATGGCACTAGCTATGGTGCTAAAAAAGGCAAATGTAGTTTTAATTTACCTGAAAGACAATGACGACATAGGCAGTGCCAAAGCCGAGAAAGTTTTAGACTCCTGTACTAAGATTGGGCTGGCTTGCATTGTCATCGACCCAGTTGCAATTTACCCTGACTTACCCGAAAAAGGAGATGTAGTAGACATCTTAAAAGTCATGGGTTCAGCAGAATTTATTAGAAAGCTAGAGGAGGAAATTCATCGGTCATTAGAGGAGCGCTCAGCTCAAGAGACTAAGACAGAGACTGAATCTCAGGAGCAACAACAGGAGAAAAAATCTAAAAAGATACCAGCCGCCGACAAAGTAGCTGAGGAGATTGCAGAGGAATATCGTAATCGCCTCGCTTTCAACAACATCACAAGTTCTTGGATGCGGTATGAAGCCGAGCTGCCTGGAGTCTGGTCAGTCGAATCTGATAACTTCATTGAAAGCATCGTCAGCAACATACTAAAAACCCTTGAAATCAGCGGTTACGGCTCTCACTCCTACATCACAAACATCGTCAAGAAACTGCGATGTGAGTTAATGCAGCGGACATGGGATGAAAAGAGTGCCAATGAATTACTGCCTTTTAGTGACGGAGTGCTGGAATTAGCAACAGGTAAGTTACTGCCTCATTCACCCGGCTACAAATTTACATGGGCGCTGGAACGGACACACGATACCAATGCGACTGATTGGAGCCTGATTGACGAATTCCTAACCCATGCCACAGGTGGAAATCCTGCACTCAAAGAGATTTTGATTTGTTTCGCCAATGCCGTCCTAGTGGGGCGCTCCGACCTGCAAAAATTCCTTCACACAATTGGAATTGGCGGCAGCGGAAAAGGCACCTATATGAGGCTTCTGGTTGATTTAATTGGCATATCCAACGTTCACAGCTCTACGTTGGAAGACTGGTGCGGTAATCGCTTTGAGGCTGCCAACGCTTACCGCAAGCGCCTAATAGCTTTCTGGGATGAAGACAAGGGCAATCGCCAGATGGGTAAATTCAAGAGCTTAACTGGCGGCGACTGGCTACGAGCGGAAGAGAAAGGAAAGAAAGCTTTCCAATTCAAATTCGATGGCATGGTAGCCGTCAGCTCCAACTTCCCGGTTTTCGCTGGTGACAATTCTTCTGGGATGTCACGCCGAATTATTGCCATTCCGTTCAATCAAGGTGTCGTCCCATCCAAGCGCCGGGATTTAAACAAAGATTTTCAACCACAGTTGGCGGCGTTTACAAACTACTTATTGAGCATCCCTGCCGAGCGCGTAACAGAGGTGTTGCTGGGACTTGAATCCGTTCCAGAAATGGACGAGCAGTTCTGGGAAGGGCGCATCCGAACCGACAGCATTGCAGCATGGCTCAACGACTGTGTAATTCGTGACGCAATGGCATCAACTCCAGTCGGCAATGATTCCAATAACATCCACACACTATATGGCTCTTACTGGAATCATTGCAAAGCTTCGGGTACTTCACCCCGTGCTTCTAAAAACTTCAGCCCTGATTTATTGGAGCTGTGTCAAAAAATCTTGGGCTGGACGGAGATAGAAAAAGTTAGTACCAGGGTAGGCAAGGTAATTAAAGGTCTACGGATTCGAGGAGGTACTGACGGCAATATTCCAACCTATGATTGGACACTTTCGCAAGCTGTGAAGGGTGCCGTGACGGCTCGTGATGAATGCCGTGACGGGTCAGAACCGTTGCCGGATAAGGATGTTACGGATAGTGATGGATTATCTGAATATTCTGATGCAATGAAAAAAACGAATGAGGAGAGTAGCGGCGATGGTGTGAGCGGTAAGACGAGTGACACATTATATAAGGATGAAGGCGTTGACCCGTCACAATCCGCCACAGCCTTACAGGGCAACCTTTTTGACCCATCACATAACTCATCACATAACTCATCACAGTACCCGTCACAAAAAATTGCAGAAAATGCTGTTCAGGAAAGTGGGACAACAGCCTTGCAAGACATTCTGGAATCGGCGCAGATGTTGATAAATGCTCAAGACGGAATCATGGCTATGGTGGTGATGTCTATGTTCTGCAACGAAAGCCCAGAACTGTGGAAGGAGATTTGGAAGTGTATCAGTCCTGAGGAACGAGACCGATTAAAGAAACTAAAGTCCGAGGCTCAAGACAAAGCCAAAACCGGGGATAAATGCAAAGTCCGACTCATCCGTGAAAACAAATACGAGTGGGTTGACGCAACGTTCGTTTCTGCCGTTTCCGCTCCACAAGACCCGCAAAAACTGCATTGCACGTTTGAACTAGCTAGTGGAGAAAGAGTAGATATTTGCGAAAAGAATGAATGGCTACTGGTTGAGCTTGATGACACTGGTGTGTTAGCGGAGATTGACGAAACCGAGGAGATTGACGAAACCGATTTCCTATTGGGAGAGATTGAGGAAGGCGATTCTCAATCTGGTGATTAGTAAAGTTGTTGGCTCTTAAGCGATCGCGTTTTCCTTCATGAGTGCGCGAAATTTGGGTTAGCTCTCGTGCATTTCCTCCCTGCCAGGTTGAACGCGAAGGACTATGCCCTTAAGAAAGCTTGCGCTTGGCAATCTGCTTCCAAGAACGCGATCGCTTTATTTAAGTGCCAATGGCACCTAATTTTCTGCTTCCTACTTTTGGCAGTTTAAGCGGGTGATTCTTTGTTCTATCTACAAAATATAAAATACAAGCTATAACAGCTTCTTGTCTCTAGCACATTAAGCCGTGAGTAGTGCTGAGCAAATGGGCTCAGGTCAATCCTTATCTTTCCTTTGCTCCAGCTAATTCGCCCAACAGGCTTTTTATTAAGCTACTTAAATTTATATCCTCCTGGCGCTGCCGCTTCTTTTGTCTGAGGTTTGAGTAGTAATAGTAGCTAACCGGGTAGCTGCTATAGATTAAAAGCAGCATATTGCCTACAGTTGTAAATTTCAATACTAATTTCTCCAGCAAAGTATCTTAATAATGTGAGTCATATAGGGACAGGGTAATTACTAAAGGGGCTTCTCAATGTATTTGGCTAGGAAAAAAGTGACGGTTATTGCTTTGGCAAGTGCATTCAGTTTTTCAACCGTTTTTGCTCCAGTTTTGGTAGCTGTCTCAACTCTTACAAAAGTTAATGTAGTGAACGCTGCTAACCGACCAACTACTATGTCTATGAATGGCATGGTAACGACACCTCACTACTTAGCTTCTCAAGCTGCTTTAGACATACTCAGGCAAGGTGGGAATGCTGTAGATGCTTCGATTGCGGCTGCATCTACGTTAGCAGTAGTTTATCCACATATGAACAGTATTGGAGGAGATAACTTTTGGTTAATTTATAATGCTAAAACTCGCGAATTAAAAGCCTTAAATGCTAGCGGTAGGTCCGGTCAAAAAGCAACAATCGACTTCTATCAAGCTAAAGGTTATACAAAAATCCCCTCTAGAGGCTATTTAGCAGCCAATACAGTACCTGGAGCGGTTTCTGGCTGGGGAGAAGCCTATAAATATGCTCAACAAAGTATAGGTAATAGTCTGCCTTGGAGTAAGCTGTTTGATTCTGCCATTAGCTATGGAGAAAATGGCTTTCCAGTAACTCCTAGTCAGAACTATTGGACTAAAACGAATATTGATGAGAAGGACAAAGAATTCCGTAATCTTCAACGTTTTCAAGGCTTCAAGCAGACCTATCTCAAGTCAAATGGTCAGTCTTACCAAGCTGGTGAAGTCTTTAAACAGCCACAGCTTGCTAAAACCCTGAAGGCAATTTCTGAAAAAGGGGCTGCTGAATTTTATAAGGGTGACATCGCTCAAAATATCATCAAAGACTTAGAAGCTAACGGCGGGATTCTAACTCTAGAAGACTTTGCCTCACACACGGCTGATTGGGTTGAACCGATTTCAGCAGACTACCGCAAATACAAAGCCTATAATTTTCCACCTAATACACAGGGAATGGCTTCTCTCTCGATTCTCAACATCCTCAACAACTTTGACTTGAAGAAGATAGGGGAAGGCACAGTAGATTACTACCACACGATAGTAGAAGCAACAAAACTTGCTTTCGCCGATAGAGACAAGTATCTCAGCGACCCATCCTTCGTTAATATTCCTTTGGATACGCTTCTGTCCAAAAAGCATGGTAGGGATTTAGCAGCACGCATCAATATGAGAGTTGCTGTTAAAGAAGCTAAGCTCCTCGATCCAAAAGGCGATACTGTCTGGTTGGGTGTGGTTGATAAAGATGGCAACGCTGTATCTTTAATTCAAAGTATATATCATGACTATGGAGCGGGGATTGTTGCTGCAAATACGGGAGTTTTGCTACAAAATCGAGGGAGTTTCTTTTCTCTAGATCCAAAGCATGTTAATCATTTAGAACCCCGAAAGCGAACCTTTCATACTTTGAATCCGGCAATGCTATTTCAGGATGGAAAACCCTATTTAGTTTACGGAACAATGGGGGGAGAAGGACAGCCACAAACCCAAGCTGCCCTTGTAACTCGGATTGTAGACTTCGGATTTAGTGTACAAGATGCGATTGAAGCACCGCGATGGTTGCAAGGTCGTACTTGGGGAGCCTCATCTAATGACCTTAAAATTGAAGGACGAGTGCCGCCAACTGTAGTCAAAGGGTTAATTCAAAGAGGTCATCCAGTCAAGGTAGTGGATAACTACACAGATACAATGGGACACGCAGGGGCAATTCTTATTGAGCCGGCAACCAACATAAAATTTGGTGGTGCAGATCCACGCGGAGACGGGGCTGCTGTAGGGTACTAACGGATATTAGATAACAAATTATATTTGGGATTTTCTCAGCTTTTGGTGAAAAGGACATAATCCTTGTTATGTTGCACTCTCGGCGATTTTTGTCACGATGCCAAATTAAATGACATTGAGACAAATTCGTGTCGCTCGTGCAAAGTTGCTCTACTGCAAGATTGCAGAGAAAGTTTGTGCGACCAACCTATCATTAGCGCCAAAGGATTGTGTACTCTGGCTCCAAGCCCTTTAGCAGCTAAGTCTAGCTGTGCTGCTTTAATGACACTAATATCTCTCCACGACAATTAAAAAGTTACTGTAGGGGTATGAGTAGTATCCGAACAAAAACTTACGCTAAGGGGCGTACCAATTGAACCTGCTAGAAATCAGAAGCTTGAACCCCTTAACTTTTCGTATTAAAACGCTGTACTAAATCGCCTTTGTATAGCAATGGAGATTTTTTAGTCGCTAAGGCTGGAAGTTTTGCTGAACATGGACTTCAGCCGCTAGTTTCATTAGGCACTTAATGATTCAAACTGTCTCGCTTTTGACTGCAACCGGGACACTTGATGTCGCAAAAGCTTGCTTTTACGTTGATGTAGCCTAATTGCTTTAGCCTAGTCAAACATCAAAAATGGGACAGTTGCTCTTAACGACCAAAAATTCTCGGCTGCTATACAAAGGCGAGGATATATTCCAGGCATTAACCAAATAAACTCAAATTTAGAGGCGCACGAAGCTAGGAGAAAATTGTAATCCAGCTTTCTATACTCAACTCCTCCTACAATGCCCTTCCCGGAGCGCTGAAACTCCTTCCACAAGTCTTTTGCTATTAGGTAGTCATTCCGAATTTCTGAAGCAGCATTTGCTAACGATGCGGCCTCAAACCCTTCAGCTCGTCGCAGCTGATAAACCCATTCCTTAAATTCCGGTAGCGGGTTCATACCTTTCATCCACGGATCTCTTGAATCCGAGCATTCTGTCTTCTTTGCCGGGTGTATCCGTCTATTTGTCAGCGTGGCTGTCTCTGTCGCTGTCGCTGTTGTCGTATTGCTCGTTGTTGCAGGGTTTTCTGTTTTTTCAGCAGCTGTCGCAGCTGTCGAAGTAGTTGCAGCTGTCGAAGTAGTTACGGGCCTTTCTATTTCTTCAACAATTTCCAGTGTGTGTGTGCATCCGGATCTTGGTCTTTCTGTTTTTTCATTTTCGTGTGTGTGCGCTTCCGGATCTAAATCTAGATGCACGTACTCTTTGGAGTAATCTATGACCGTAATCTCTGTAAGAGGTTCTTCCGTTTTCGTCATTTTCCTTATTCCGGTTTCGTCAATTTGGTTATTACCTTTTGAGGAATAACCAAATTCCTCTTTCGGTAATAACGATTTTCCTGACTGTCTTATCTGATTTTTGGCAACATCCGAGTCAATACGACCGTCAAACATAGACACAGCATGGTTTTTACCTTTTGAGGAATAACCATTTTCCGCTTTTTGTTGATTTGATTTTGGTGAATACGGATTTGATGGTGGATTCTGCACCACTTCTCGGTGTAAATCTAAAAATTTGTCCCAATTCACTCGCAGGTGCTTGGTCGGGTTGCCGTCAAATTTGTAAACTCGGCTGACTATTAGCTCTTTTCGCTCAAGTAAAGCGCAGGCTCGATCAAATTCTTTTTGGCTTATCCGACACTCATCCCACTATTCATATCTCGCCTTCGCCAGCCACCGATACCCGTCTTTTTTTACACGTAGTTTTAATTTCCCGATTAAGCATGGCAACCTGACAATCGGGCTAATCATTGCAGGTTCTAATTGGAACTTTTGGAGATTGCAGGTACGAACAATGCTTGGAGAGTGAAGGGTGACTGCTAGTACAGCATCGGGAGTATAGAGCCATCAATATTTAACCTCTTGTGGCTCTATACTTTGGCTGTTTCTCAAACCTTCTTGCGACGACGTAAAGGAACGATGGCACTGAAGACACCGAGGGCTAGAAGGGCAGAAGTAGGGTTAGATTCGGGAACTAATTTGGGTGCCTTCCGGAATCTCGTCTCCTGTTCAAATGCATAAGCATAGTTGAGCAAGCTTGCCTCGCTGAACATATCCCCTAGAAACGCTACGCTAAACGGAGTTCCAGAAGCGTAGTATCCGCCAGGCAAATTCACTTGGGGTGTTCCTAGCAAATTAATCTCTGGCACGGTGGTAGTAGTGTATGACCCATCGAACAATAGTCCCGGTTCACTTCTCTGTTGTGGGAAGAACAGCCCGTCTAGCTTATTATCCGCTAGTACTGTTTGGAATAGGGACAGCATCGTTTTCCGTCCGTCCATAAACTTTTGCACCAGATCAGTCTGAAAAACGTTAGGCTGTTTCACTGACTCTTCAAGACCATTTATTGGTGTAAATGCTCCAAGTAACGGTCCACTTTCAGCTAGGAGATCAATCCCTGTTATGTTCTGAAATTCTGCTACAGACGTGGGCGACTGGGCTGGATCGAGTGTCTTCAACCATTGCGTCAAATCATAGGGTGTATTCGAGCCACCATATGCGGTAAAAGTTGCACCTAGAGTATTGAAATTCGTCCCTGCAAACGGATCTTCTACGACCTCTGCTCCCAAATTCTTTAGGATTGAAATAGAGTTACCATACAGAGATTTTGTTTCCTCTGCTAGTTCCACATCTTTAAATCCTGTACCAAAAAGCCCAAATCGCTTTCCCTGTAAGGATGTAGTTCCTAACCCCGCAGCATATCCCTCTGTCGGGATGTTGCCAATTGCAACTGCTGAGTTTGGGTCTGATGGATCATACCCTGCAATTACCGTTAAAAAGTTAGCTGCATCCGTCACTGTCTTGGAATTAGGGCCAAAAACATCACGGGTTGAGCCAGCCAGGGGAATCCCACCACTTGTAGGAACCAGCCCAAATGTTGGCTTGATCCCAACTAAGGCTTGGGCACCTGCCGGATTTTGAATCGACCCGCCTGTTTCTTCAGCTGTTCCTTCGGCAGCAAAACTCGCTGATACTGCTGTTGCAGTTCCTGTACTACTACCACCTGGGACTATATCAATATTGTAGGAATTGAGTGTTGGACCAAGATAACTGGTGTTCGCATTTGATCCGCTTCGCGCAAACCTTGGTAGGTTTGTCTTTCCAAGAATAATTGCTCCTGCATCTTTCAACCGCGCGACGATCGGTGAATCTTCCAGTGGGATCATATCTACCCCACCATTCTCACTCGTAAAACCACTATATCCACCTGTTGTTCGCACACCTGCAACGTTCATCGAATCTTTGATGACAATCGGTACGCCGAACAATAACTTTCCGTCTGGGATCTGACCATTGTTAGCCAAGAGTACAGCATCTGCTGCCGCTGCATCTTGCAACGCATTAGGATTAAGGTAAGTAAACGCATTGTAGAGTGGGTTATACTTGTCAATTCGTTCCTGGTAAGAACTTACTAGGTCTTGAACAGTATACTTTTGGGCTGCTAGGTCTAACTGAATCTGAGCTGACGTTAACTCTACTACATTTACCGATGACCCTCTCAACGAAGCCGCCTGTGCGGCGAATGGTGATGTAGAAACACCAATCATTACAGCTACACTAGCAGCCATGTTGCTTTTTCTCACTATATTCACCCTGCACCACAATGTATGTTTCTTTGTGAGGATTGTTTATCACTTTTTTTCGCTTCTTATCTGTATCGAATTTACTAATTCTTTAAATATTCTCTAAGTGCCGGGTAAAAATTGTAGGAGCCTACGTAAACATCAAACCTACGGCAAGCTCTTAGTTGACCTGAACAAGAGCCAAACTATAGCGCTTACGGATTAAAGCCGCTTTGCAAGACGGATGGAAGGTGATTCGGACGATCCGCTTCTCTGGTAATCGCAACCCTCATCCGGTCATTGCTTCTGGTCAACAGCATGCTTAGCGTACCTATCGTATAGAGTCCACAATCCTCACCTTTGAGTACGCTCCTAACTAAGCTTTTTCAGTCAAGCAGGCTAGTTACTTACCCTCTCATTCCCAGATATTGAATGGTTGTATCTCATTGAACAGTTATTTCTTTGGGAAACTCATAACTTTAGACATGAAAGATCCGCACACGCACTATTTTTAGTGATGCATCTGTTGGTGTAGTTCTTTCGATTGTCTTGATCAGGAGTGGAACTGGAGCATCTATGCAAGATTCAATGAAGGCGATCGCTTCTCTAGCAATGCAGGCGACGATGGTGAGCGAAGCGGAGACAGAACCAAACAAAGATTTAGAACAGTATTGTCTAACTCCCCTTGAAAATATCCGCTAACTCACAATACAAATTCCTAAAGCTTAAGGCTTTATTCAGCCTATTGATTGCACTTCAATCAATGGCATTTACCTAAGAGGATGGATTGAGTGTTAAAAAGTATTAGACATACTGCTGTAGTGGCGATCGCCGCCCCAACCACGTTTCTGTGTTTTGTTGCTGAAGCCGTTAATGCCGCAGTCTTTAGGCTAGAAGAAGCCTCGATTGCTAAAATTAATCAAGCCTTTGATTCCGGTGCGTTAACCTCCGAAGAATTAGTTCAGCTTTATCTCAACCGCATTGCCACCTATGATGATGCAGGCCCGATGATTAACTCGGTTCTTGCCCTCAACCCCAACGCTTTAGAAACTGCCCGAGAATTGGATATTGAACGCCAATTGTATGGCGCACGTAGCCCTCTGCATGGTATTCCAATCTTGCTCAAAGATAATCACGATACCTCTGGCATTCCCACCACAGGTGGTTCAGATGCCCTAAGGGGTTCACTACCGCCAGATGATGCCTATGTAGTTCAAAAGTTTCGTGAGGCAGGAGCTATCATTCTGGGCAAAGCCGAAATGGATGAATTTGCTATTTCTGGCTCCGGCTATAGCTCCATTGGTGGTGCAACCTTGAATCCTTACAATTTCAATCGCTCAACAGGTGGTTCTAGTGGCGGCACTGGAGCAGCAATCGCTGCTAACTTTGCGGTATTTGGCACGGGCAGTGACACAGGTGGCTCAATTCGTACCCCTTGCTCTTTTCAAGCTTTAGCCTGCATCCGGCCAACTCGCGGATTAGTAAGCTTGGATGGCATCATTCCATTTGTGTTGTCGAGAGACATGATTGGTCCGATGGCGCGGAATTTAACTGATGCTGCCACAGCATTGAGCGTAATGGTTGAATTTGATCCTAACAACCCCAGCTTTCAAACGCCTATTGCTGCCCCTGATGTTGAACTGGATAAATTCTACACAGACTACACACAGTTTCTTGATAAAGGTGCCCTCAAAGGATCTCGCCTTGGTGTTTTACGCAATTATTTGGGCATTGACAATGGCATTGATCCAGAAATTACGCAGATTACAGAAGATGCGTTGGATCTGATGCGGGGATTGGGCGCAACAACTGTGGACGTTGCATTTGATACTGATTTCTTGGCGCTCACCAGCAGCCTTTATGGCACAGCAATTCCTGTTGAACAAGAAAAATACCTGGAGGAATATTTAGCTACCCTCGACTCTGAATATCCCAAAACCATTGAAGAACTCATTGCAGTGCTGGAGACTCCAGAAATTGCTGAGTCTGACACCCCTTCTATCGTACTTGGCACCCTAAGGCAATCAGCAACTACGCTAGGTATTACCGATCCAAATTATGTCAATGTGGCGGAATTTTTGACTCCTTTTGTCAGAAATACGCTACTGGACACCTTAAATTCTCTGGATCTGGATGCTTTTGTTTTTCCTACGTTGAATACGTTTGCTCGTCCGTTGCGCGGAACCATTGATCCAACCTTCGAGAGTTTCCCTGGATCTCCTCCAGCTCGTCCGGTTGAACTTTCTAGCTCAACGGGGTTTCCTGATATCACGGTTCCCGCTGGGTTTGGCTCAACTAATTTGCCAGTAACTCTCTCGTTTACGGGACGCCCTTATGATGAGTCCACCTTACTAGGGCTAGCTTATGCATTTGAGCAAGCAACGATGGAGCGCCGTCCATCACTCTTAGTTCCAGCCTTACCAGGTGAGGTAATTGAATATGAGTCTGTCCCTGAACCCGGCTTGGTTCCTGCTTTGCTCCTTTTAGGAAGCAGCATGCTCTCAATTCAGGTAGCGCGGAGGAGAAATCAGAAAACTCAAGTTGAGGCAGTGCTACCCGGTTTGGTAACAAAAACAGCTCTGGTGAATGTTCATTCGGAAACTGTTACGCGTTCTGTGGATGTCTAGATCGGTATTCTTTAAGTTCAGCTTTTTCGTTGTTTGGCTCCCTTTCACGGATGCTGTGATCAATTCTGCTTAAGAAAGAAGAATGCTCAATGGGCTTAGAAATTGCTTTATTGCTCACCCTGATTATTTCTGGATTAGGATGCAATAGCTCAAGCATAAATATGGAGGCAACAGTTTGGTCTTGTGAGGCGTCAGGAGTCAGCCGTTCCTACACAGTAGAGCTGCTAAATCGAAGTTCTAACCACTTTGAGCTGAAAATTTACGATGCTCCTAATTTTCTACAGGGTAACTATAAAGAAACCATTGAAATTACTGTAGAAAATACTGACACTCTTGCATTAGTAGGGACAGGGCAAACTTCAACAGGTGAACAGATTCGCGTGACGGCATTGAGCAGTGCGGTAGACTTTACTGTGACCAATAGTAAATATGGCACAGCAGTAGGTCGCTGTGTTCTCAATGTAGAAATGAACTAACTTGCACAACAAGATTCCCTTGGATAGTCTCTTTACTAAAGCTTCATGTATTAAATTGCTTTATGAAGATTCGATAAATTTTTGGTACTGTCTGTATCGGATATCACCGCAATCTTACTGTGCTTTCAAATATATAAAGCTTCAGTGCATTCCAGCTTACTCATTAGCGCTTTAGTGGGGCTGGATAAAGAACCTTTCTAGATGGGGAATTATGGTGGTATCTATACCTATTAAAAAGACAATTGTTGCGCTTGCTTCGCAAACCCTGGCTTTGGTGTTTCTACCGGGTATCGCTAGTGCAGCGTCTTTCCGTCCAGAGGAAGCAACTGTGGGTAGTATTGAGTCTGCGTTAGGCTCTGGCACAAGTTGTACCAGCATTACGCAAGCTTACTTGAATCGTATCCAAGCTTATGATGATCAGGGTCCTGCTCTAAATGCAATTATCAGTATTAATCCTAATGCTCTGGCGATCGCTGCTGATCTAGATGCCAGATATGCTCAGTCGGGACCCGTGGGTTCATTGCACTGTGTTCCTATTATTCTCAAAGACAACTATGAAACGTTTGATATGCCTACAACAGCCGGAGCACTGGCACTAGAAGGCTATGAGACGGGACAGGATGCGTTCCAAGTTGCTCGATTGAGAGAATCTGGTGGATTGATTCTTGCCAAATCAAACTTATCTGAATTCGCTTTTTCCTTTACTACAGTTAGTTCATTAGGAGGTACAACCCTCAATCCCTATGACCTTGCCAGGAATGCGGGAGGGTCTAGTGGTGGTACAGGAGCGGCGATCGCTGCTAACTTTGGTGTAATTGGGATGGGGACTGACACAGGAGGTTCCATTCGTGTGCCATCTTCATTCAATAGCCTGGTTGGAATTAGACCAACCATCGGGCTTTCTAGCCGTGATGGGATTATTCCGTTAGCCCTAACTCAAGATGTGGGTGGTCCTATGACCCGCAGCGTTGCAGATGCGGCGATCGCTCTGGAAATCACGGCAGGGTTTGACCCTAATGATTCGGTAACTGACAACGAGAAAGCACCCGTCAAATACACGGATTTTCTTAACCCAAATGGTCTTCAAGGTGCTCGGATTGGCGTGGTTCGCGATCTCTTTGGCTTAGATTCCAATCCTGAAAGTATTAAAACAACAACTGTCATTAACTCAGCAATTGATGCGATTAAAGCATTGGGGGCAAAAGTTGTAGAGGTTACAATCCCCAATCTGGCTCAAATACTGGAGTTTCCCAGCTTGAGTAATTTTGAATTCAAACGGGATCTCAATACCTTTTTAGCAGAACGACCAGTACCTCCATCAGGCGTGACAAGTTTAGGGGACATTATTGATAGTGGATTATATCTGAAAGACTTTGAGGCATCCTACATTGCTAGAAACAATCGGATGCCGCCTGAACTCGATCCTGAATACTTGAAAATTATTACAGAACGTCCGACCTTGACACAAACTTCATTGTTAGCTGCACTGGAGGGCTTAGATGCTCTGATTTATCCATCTGTTGCTAGCCCACCTAATATTTTTAATCAGCCGCTAGCATCCGGTGCTGCCAATCGTTTGAGTCCATTTTCCGGCTTTCCGGCAATTACGGTTCCTGCTGGATTTACGGAAGATGACCTGCCTGTCGGTCTGGAGTTTTTAGGGAGAGCCTACGATGAGGCAACACTCATCAAGCTAGCATACAGCTTTGAACAAGGCACCTTATTCCGCCGCCCTCCTGCCAGTACCCCACCACTAGAAAGTAAAGCAGTTCCTGAGCCGAGAACCCTTGCCGCTCTGAGCTTGTTTGGTTTTATAGCAACAGGACTGAAGCGCAAGCAACGCCAGAAGGTTGGCAATAACTGCTAAAGTCTATAGCCTGCAAGACCAATAAAATTGGCGACCGACTCTCCTCAACAAAAACGTTTTGGGGGAGTGATCAATAGACCTCCTGCATGCCTCATGAGTCATGCAGGAGGTCTATTGCGTACCCTGGCTCCAAGCCCAAAAGCAGCTAAGTCTAGCTTTGCTAACGACACTAATATCTCTCCACGACAATTAAAAAGTCACTGTACATTTTTACCGCCTAACCGCATTAAAGAAAGCCAGAACTACCAAGCTGTTGGCTATCATTGGAACAAAATACAGTAAGATAAATCAGGAATAAAATGCAGTAAAAATGACCACCATCTGCTTCAGCAATTTAAAGGGTGGAGTAGGAAAATCAACAACTCTTACCCATTTTGCCTATTGGTTATCTGCCATCAAAAAGCGCAAGGTTGCGGTCATTGACGCTGATGGTCAGAGCAGTACCTCCACCTGGCTGCATTCAATGGATACAGAAGTGCCTATATATCGCATGACCGATCCAGATGAATTGGCTGAAGAAATTCCCAAGCTGGAAAAGACTGTGGATTATTTGGTAGTGGACAATGCCGGGAATTTGGGAGAAGCAACCCGGTGTACGCTTCTAACTGCAAAACTTGCAGTAATTCCGATTACCCCATCAGGACTAGATTTAGTTTCAGCAGCGTCGGCTGTCAGGATGGTACGGCAAATCCAAAATGCCCGAAGTGGATTGCCGCTATCCGGCATCTTCATTAATCGAGGAGTGAAGAATACCAAACTGTTGAAAGAAGCCCAAGAGCTGTTAAAGCAACTGGAAGGAGTCAAGGCATTCAAGCAAGTTATCTATCAGCGGCAAGCGATTGCTGATGCCTTCTTGCAGAACACAACAGTCTGGGGGCTAAAAGGGTCAGACGATGCAGCGTCAGATTACCAGCGGTTATTTACAGAGATTTTGAGGTTGGCGAAATGAGCAAGAAGAAACCTCGACATTCCTTAACTGATTTGGTTTCTCAATTTTCTTCATTAAGTAACTTAGAACCAAAGGCTGCGCCTGCCAGCAAACAAAAGACAAAAGGGAAGAAGACGGCTCCGACCCAGGAAGAAGAAAACCTGCTAGAAAAGCTGAAGAAGCAAGTCCCCTCAAAAACCTGAATCACGCTTGACCTTGACCCAGAAACCTACGAGCAACTATCAGAGTTAGCTGAGTACACAGGGCAGACCAAAGCTAAATTGCTTCGCGCAATAATTCGGGAAGTATCCAAATTACTGCAAAATTAACAGTTAAAATAATCAGTTTAAATTTTAGTTAAGAGTTAAGTTGGCACGACGACGATAATAAGTTGAGCGACTAATCCCTAAATGTTTGCAAATGTCCGCAATTGTGTCGGGCGAGGTATCAGCCAACTTAACGGCAGTGGAAATCTTCTTAGAATTGTGCTGCTCCTTTCTACCACCTCTCCTGTCTCTAGCTCTGGCAGCAGCTAATCCGGCAATATCCAATTTTCCTTAAAATGTCTCGTAACTCATTTATTAATTATTTGATAAGACATAGATTAAAAGATGGGTTTTGAGACACGGTGCAGGTAGATTTGAGGCGTGTTGTGCCAGCTCAAAAAATCTGTCTTATAAACGGTCGTTTGTAAACCACAGAACTGAGTTATGTTAGATATGCTTTTTTTTAGCAACTCTAAGTTAAAGCGATAGAAAAAGCCAGGAGTCACATGGGTATAGGTACTGGAAGCCAATTATCAGAGTAGTCTTTAGATGACACAAGCTACTCAATCGGGACAGTTTTGACGCATCTATAAATCTTTGGCTTCCCTTGCCCTCGACTATCCCTAACATATTGCCATTCAGAACAGTCTGAAAATTCAATCTTCAGTCCTCGCAATTCATCAATTATCGAAAATATCATTGATCAACTGAAGAATATTTCTCAGATTGAGCATTCCAGGCATCGCAGCCCGGTGAACTGTATGGTGAATATCCTATGCGGATTGATTGCTTATTGTCATCAGCCCAAGAAGCCTTCACTCAATTTGGACTTCGCTTTCTCTCAAGCTGCTTAACCCGAACTCAGGTTAGCAAGAATTTCTACTCTTCTATCATTACATGTTAAGCAGTACCCATTTTTTCTAGGATGAGTACTACTCATTAACTACCGCAGCTAAGCTATAGGTAATTGGATGCTCACCATCGTGCCTGTCAACTGGTCAGACTGAATAAATAGTTCCCCGCCATGAGCGTTGACGATGCGTTTGACAATGGCAAGCCCCAATCCAGTGCCGCAAGGTTTCGTAGAGTAGAATGGCTCAGTTAGCTTGGAGAGAACTTCCCCAGGAATTGAGCCGCCACCATTGTGAACACTGATAAAAACCTGATCTAGAACGGTACCAATCTCTACGTGCCATCTGACTACATCCCCAGGTGCAATCGCCTCACAGGCATTGCGGACAATGTTGATAAACACTTGTTTGAGCTTGTCCTTATCCGCCACGATTTTGACCGTAGCCTTAGCCGGAATGAATTCTATCTGCCGCTCCAGTGCTTCCGGCATCTCGCGGATTGACATGAGCATCTCATGAATGAATTCATTCACATCCAAGGTTGAGAGCTGCAACACTTGAGGTTTCGCGTAGAGCAAGATTTCACGCAATAGGCGTTCTAGACGGCCCGCTTCGCTAAGAGCTAACGATAACCGCTCTTGGGCTGCTTTGGGCAGAATAGTCTTCCTAAAATAATTCAACCCCATAATCATCGTGGTTAGAGGGTTGCGAATCTCATGTACAATCATGGCAGCAAATTCGCCAATAGCTGCCAGGCGTTCCTGCTCTACTAACTTGACTTGAGCTACCCGCAGTTCCTCTGTCCGTTTTTCTACTTCTGTCTCCAGAGCTTCATTAAACTGTCGCTGCTGCTGGTAGAGATGATAGTTATCAATCGCCGTGGCAGCGCGTTCCGCAAACAGCTCAACGATTTGAATTTCTTCTGTTGTAAATTCGCGCGGTTGCCGATGAAAAGAGCAGACTGTGCCAATCACTTCACCTTGGGAAGTCCGCAACGGTATCCCCAGATAAGCTTGATAACCCTTTGCAGGTCTGCCATACTCTGGCTGGGTTTCAGCATCCTCAACAGCTAGAGTACGTCCAATTTTTATAACAGTACCAGTTAATAAACCGTGCAGCGCATAGATACGAGGAGCGTCTTCATCCATGTCGATACTACTTGCCAGTATCGTCTCAAACCCGTCTTGGCATAGGGTCACAACCGTCCAATCTATTTCGACCAGTTGGCTGACTCCGCAAGCAATGTCTTTCAAATAGCTATTCAGTTCGCCAGACCGATAGCTAAGGGAGGACAAAACCCCTAACGCCTCCCGCTCTCTCTGCCACTGGCGGCGCTGTAATTCCATGTAATCGTCCTTAGCTTGGCTCACGGCTGGCTTTGGCGGGGGCGCAAAATACTGAGTTGAGACAGCAGTAAGAGTAGACTTTTCTTCAAGTGGAGTCACCCGTCTTGGTTCAGGGGGGATATAGTTAGCCTTCCTGGCTGAACTCTTAATCTTTTTTGGATCAATGCTCATGGTATTGTTCGTCTCTATCTCTAGTTGTTAAGCAATTTTACTTTTAATTAATTTGATTACTAAAATAACCAACAGAAACAGAACACAGCATGATACGGCTACTAGTGTTTCTTTTATTTTTGGTGATACGACTACGATAAATTCCTGCCCTTTAATTAAAGCAGAGAAGCTTGAGACACAGAATGGCATGAGATATAGTCTAAATGTTTGCCAATTGTTTCTTTTGCCAATCTTCCCGGAAGAAATACTTAACATAGTCCTGTACCAATTACAATGCTTATACCAATTGAATCAATCCATAACTTAAGTGAAGGATCAAAATAGAAATAAACTACTACAACATACCAAATGAGATAGCACCATAGAATAACTTTATCTAATTTTATTTTATAAAGTTATTGAATCAACCCTTTCATATATTTAAAGTGATTCTTTTATTTTCACTTAGCATTTGAAATCACCAACTGTCAAAGACAGCCTAGTGAATTAATCCTAAACCGTTCAGTGGATAAATAATTAGGAATGGAGAGCTAAAGAATCTTCTAACGAGGCAAGTTGATACCCCGCATCGGCTGGCGACACGACTGAAATAATAACCAATGGCTGATCACTGTTGTTGAATACTCCGTGTATACATCCGGTATGAGCGACTACCACATCCCCTGCAACGATTGGTTTTGTAGTGCCTGCTTTATCCAGATAATATTCCCCTTTCCCTGTCAAAACAGTCCAAGTATCTTGCCCGTTAGGATGGATGTGCGCGGGGATTTCCTGTCCCGGCTTGATGTACCAGGCTACAACAACGGCATCCTCGGATTCGGTAACGACCGAACGAATAGGCTCCCCGTCCGTTGGCTGAAAAAATTTAGAACTGTTGAATATTCGGGTCGTACTCATCTTTGTCCTCTCTCACTATATAGGCTACACCAGTAAAAACAGTGCCGTCTTTGAGAGTCCTCTGAGATGAGATTTTCTCAGCAATCGCCTTAGAGCATTGTCTCGTCGATAACATTACAGTAACTTGATTTTAATGTTGTTGTGTCACTCTCGTCAGAGCAAAATCTGAAAGCTTTACACACAGGGAGTTTCACCGGTGGGACTTAAGAGGATGTTTGAAAAGTTGGTTAGTGGGACTTAGCCATTTTCTAGCCCCTAAAGGGGCTGAAAAGCTCTCTGAACAAGGAAAAGAGGTTGATGACCTAAAAAAACCTCAAACCCTTGCCAACACTAGATTATTCCCATTTGAGCTAAAAGTCTTTTTAGATGTGGATTTAAAGCCATTTTCGCTTCAGTTTTTGTCTAGACCCCGTTAGCCCCAATAGCCGAGCCTTTTCTGCTTTCTCAGAAACTTTTAGGTAATACTCATCTGCCGTTCAGGATGAACTCATAACAGTGGTTCATCTTTGTAATCAAGCAAAGAAATTGATTAATTCCACTCAATACCTACTCCGAGATTACAGTATGAAACGTCTAGTTCTTGGTAGCATATCTATTTTATTAATGTCAGCAATGGTAGCACCAGCTCTGAAAGCTGAGGTCGTTGCAGAAACTACGCCAGTCAATGTGTCGCAAACCCAGACGACAGATGTGCCATCAAAGATCGCAGCGCGCATGGCAGTAACGCCTTTTAACCTCGTTTTCTTAGCTTTTCAAGGTTTCTTCGAGACGCAAGGAATTCCTAGTTCTATGGACTTTGTTTCTGCTTATCGCAATAAGCAGGTTAGTGCTAGTGACCTTATTAAAATCGCCGTCAGTATGAACAGGCTGCCCCAAAGCACCCTGACTGATCGGGGATACCTCAACGCTGTTGAATCTCAACTGAAAGGTCTCGTATCTAACGATTGATAAACCCGCATGGGGCGGGTGCAGAATGAGGGATGTTACAGAGTATCGCCTGTTTTGCTCAAGATGCGATTACTTTAACTTAACTTAATAACTCCTGGTTTGCCCATTTTTACAGGAGTTAGGAAAAAGTTTATCCAGGGGTAAAGATTAACCAGCAAGTTGAGTGTAAATAGTAGTAGGAAAGCTAAGCAAGGTAAAAATACGCTGTTGCAACGGACAGAGAGTAGTCAAATGGGCATAAACTTGGTTTTTGACCTCAATCAGCAACAGTATAATCTCTTTGAACGCAGCAAGAAGGAGTTCGGCAGTTGGACGTGAAGTCTTTCGTTGTGGATTACCAACATAAAGTCCAGCAAGCTGGCGTTGATGATCTTGCTTGAGGCTACGACGCACCTGAAATTCCAACAGAGTCAACATACGTAAACCAATTGAAAGCAGTCGAATCAAACCAGTAACATCAGGGCAAGAGCATCTCAATTAGAGTTGACACAAGGAATCAGAAGAATCTAAGGTATTGTCAATAAAACAAGAACTGAGAACTTGAATCATATAATCATCATCCATAGCGGCTCGTTTACTGTTTTGGTTCTTCAGCACTTAGTATGCTAAATACATAGCAGAATAAGAAAAAGAGAGATAATGTACAGTGACTTTTTAATTGTCGTGGAGACATATTAGTATTGTTAAAGCAGCAAAGGTAAACTTAGCTGCTTTTAGGCTTGGAGTTAGGTTAGCAATCCTTTGGAGCTGTTCCACATGAATAATGTTCTCAAAAAGCTCAAAGTGGAAACTCGTTACCAGGCAGTCGTTCACTTATTGCAAAAAAATACTCTGGCTGCGAGAGCCAAGGTACAAACAGCATCGAAAAATAATTGCAGTCGTATCGCTGCGTTCACTCCACATTTGGGGGGTCACAGCTAGTTACGCTCAGTCTTCTCAAAAATTCAAGTACAGCAAATTGGGGCAATCGCATTTAAGGCAGCGATTCAGGAGTCCTACTCGATAAAACTAGAATGCTCGATTGAAGTTGAGAGAGGATCTTCTTCCAATCCGGAATATCTTCATTGAAACTACCCATCAATGCCCAATGATTTACCACGATTGGGGGGTAGCTTGGAAGAGTGCAATTAATCTGAGCCAATTGGCACCGAGTTGGGAACTCGCACTTCAAAGAGAAAAGATGACGGGCTGTGAGTAGCAATAGCGTTATATTAGTTGCGGTAAAAGTTGGTCTGTTGCGACGCTTCAACAGCCTCTTGTCTACTTCAACTCTAGAGAATACTCGCCATAAGTAGCAATCTGTTCAAAACCCAACTTCTCATAGCAGGCTATTGCATTCCTGTTGTCAGCTAATACGTTTAAGCCAATGTGGTCTACGTGCCTCAACAACTCCTGGCATAGCCTCGCACAAACTGCTGTTGCCAGTCTGAGTCCTCGAAACTGTGGGTGTGTTGTAACGTTACCCAATGCTGCAACTCTGTACTGCTGCGAATAGATATGCACACCCGCAACACTCACCAGGGTTTCCCCACGTCGTAGACCATAGTAATAGCCAGTTTCCAGCATACGCGGCTCAAACCAGTTGCCTGGATAGCTTACACCGTATAACTCTTCTAATTCACTCCCCTGGGATACTGACACTGGTATAACGGCTGACGTATCAATACTCTCTAAGTACGAACTGTTAGTCAAAGCCATTTTGTAATGTACGCCGTGCTTAGTTAGCTGGTAGTCCTGTGCGAAGACAGCTGCTAAGGAGCCACTGAGATGGGCATAAAACTGTTTTGGCAGAAGGTGGATGATTGACCGCAGCAACTCCTCCATTAACCCTGTGGGTTCAGAGGTGAGGGCAAGAACAACAGGCATAGATGCTCCCGTGTAGAGCAAGACAAGCTCAAAAATCTCTTGGTGTTTTTTGAGGGCATACCACGTTGTGTACTGCCAAAAGAAGTCATCTAGATCTCCAAGCTCATAGAGATGGAGAAAAGTATTCTGACGCAAGAACAGCTCGATTTCTTCTTTGGCGTGGAGGCAAACTGGCTTCACGAAAGAGGCTCCTAACGTAACACTAAGTCAGTAACTAGCGATGCGTGGTCAGAATTGGCATTCCCTCCTGTATAAATTCGAGCGACACTAAAGTGCTTGCTGACCAAGCAGTGGTCAATGGAAATATTCACCAACGGGATCAGCCAGGAAGGAAAATGTACGTGAGTTGCTGGTCGTGGCCAACTGGGTAAGATGCCAAAACCCAAGCGGGTGTTATGCAAGGAAGTTTTGTTAATAAACCGCCGATAATAAGGCGACCACGGCGTTAAATTAAAGTCTCCCACTAAAATCAATGGCTGATTGACTCCTCGAATATAATCGCTCAACGCCGCTAGCTGACGATTGCGGCTGTGAAAAGTCTGCCGCTTCACAGGTACTAGAGGATGAGTCCCAATTAACTGAATAGGCTCTTTGTCTACTTCAATGGTTGCTAGGAGGTTATGACCTCCTTTCCCATTAAAGTTATCTCCCTTAGCCTGTTGAATGGAAAAGCGACTGAGGAGGGCAAGACCGCCACCAGGACTTCTGAAAGAATAAGGCAAAGTGTCTTTTAACCCAGCTTTTAAATTTTCAACTGCGTCTTGGTCAACTTCAATAAATAAAGCCACGTCTGGGTGGTTTTTCCGCACTAACTTAATAACTTCATTGTCACTATTATTCTGGATATTAAGGTTAAAAGATAAAATTCGAATGGGTTTTGCTGCCTTACCAACTACCTGTTGCGGATGAGGAAGATACCAGGGAATAACCTCAATCCCATTCAGTTCCACCAGTAATAAGGCAGCGAGAATTAGTATTTTACTCTTAAGATGGTGTGTTCTCCAAAGAATGACTAAAACACTACTAACTATTAACGATGAAATAAAATACTGGACTCGGAAATGAGTTAGCAGTTCTACCGGCCAGAACCAAGCGATGTAGGACAATAGGGATAGTAATCCTAAAGCCAACAGCGTGGCGGTTGCCACAATTAAAGGTATTCGTTGGAGCATGGGTTCCGTCAAACGTGGTCTTATCAATTACAGCAGATTGCAGGTTGATGAAGTACAGTAACAGCACTTTTGTCAGATAACAGATTATTTGTCGTCTTAACAAATTGTTGTCGTTGAGCGTTTCTATCGCTACTAAAGCCTAGATATATTTGGATGAAGAAAAGCTGGAGTTAAGACGATTATGGCTTTGAAGAGGAATTCCTACCAAAGTGTTATTTAGCCCAAAAACACTACCGTAGAAGATTTGAGAAGTTTTGGATTAACGACACTAATGTGTTAGTAGCGACAAATAATTTGTTATCTGACAGTAATTAAAAACGACCTTGGGCTGAGTAGACCACCCCACAACCCGCACTGAAGTGGGTCAGATGAGATAGTTACGCAAAACACTAATTACTGCTCTGTGACCGCTTTTGGTTTTGGCTTGGGCTTTGGGGCGGAAGTAGTCCTACGGGCAGGGTGGGCAGC
>NZ_JACJOY010000123.1:0-4250 GCF_014695815.1 Trichocoleus sp. FACHB-6 | reverse complement strand
TCCTTCTACCGCATCTTCAGTTCAACGTTCACATAGAGGCACTGGAAACGATGGAAGCTAACAATTCATTCCTTCCTTCTACCGCATCTTCAGTTCAACTGCGTAACTCCTGAGGGTACTAACACTCTTCTTAATCAGAGCAGATTCATAATCTTTCCCCATCATTTGTGAAGCGATTTCTCCCATTACTAACTTTTGGAAGGTAACGCAATGCTCTTGAGCTAATCGAGTCAAATAACTGCTTAAGCTTTCTGTGTAGCGTGTTCCCACGCCAATAGGTTCTATGTAATAAAGACGGCTACGCGCTGGAATAGCAGGTTTTTGCAAATCCCACATCTCAAGCGAAGTGCATTCATCAACGCTCATAATGATTCACTTGCTAGTGGATCTCGCTTGGGATTGCGTTGCCCCACTCGCCGCCTCCTCTGGGACTGTGACTCGCCACCGTCCTTCTGTGGCTTGCCATTTCCACCTGAGTTAGTCTGATCTTCCTGAACTTTTTGTTTCTTCGAGTTCAGAAGATCACGCAATTGGCGTTGACTATCTTTAGTATTGGTCAACTTTTCTTCACCCTCAATCGCATCTTTTGCCATTTGTATGCACTCAGAAGTTAATTTCGCTGTTTGTTCCAGATGACTAAAGCTGAGAGTAGTTGCGCCTTCTTCAAGAGCTAGGTCAAGTGCTTGTATCAGCCAGTCTTTGAGAGTACCAATACAGCCAATGCTGCGTTCGTAGCAGTATTCCCAGTATTTTTCCACTAAAGGGGGTGTTTCTGGCAATGGCATCCGGCACAGCAAATGTTTTAGAACACGTTTAAACTCCTTGATGTCCTCATTCTGCTCTAGGCAGTAGCGAGGCAAGTGAATAATCCGAGTCCGTCGGCTTAATTGGGGACTCAGTTCCAGGAAGTCAACAAGTTGATAAGTCCCAAACCCAGTCCAGGGAATTTTGGTAGTATTCACCGCTGACTTAATGCAGTCCATGTGAGCTTCCAAGACCTTTTGGCTAGCCATCTTACCAATGTCCTGAAATTCATCCACCGCTAGAGTGTAGGGTTTACGGTGAGACAAAGCTTGCTCCATTGCTAAACGCAAGCTATCTTCAGTTGCCCTTGACTTAACAATGAGTTTCCCCTCGCTATCACGGCGGATACCGTCTTCGCTATAGCTAATTTTTTCCTTAATCAGTGGTTCATCGATAGCAATCAAAGTACGTTTATAGAAGTCTTTCCACCTGAAAGTATCTTTCCCTGGTGCGACTGCCTCGACGCAGACAATCGGAATCCAACCGGGGTCGAGTTCCATCTGTAGCAAGCTTTCCTCAATAATTTTTTTCTCAACCAAGCGTAGTAAAGTGGTTTTGCCTACACCGGATGGGGATGGGCCCATAACCAGAATTATCGAAGCTCCTGCTGGTTCTCGAATGGCACGCAAAACTTGGTTATATGCTAATTTCGGATTCCCGTGCATTATGGTTTTATCGGGAGCCTTGAAGTAATCTAAGCGCTTTTGTGCTGATTGAGTGAGTAATTCTGGTGGAAATCCCTGCTCAGTTGCCATTACCATTCCTCAAGAGGTTGAAAAATTTCAACATCATCATCATCCAGTGGAATAGACTCTGTGGGTAGGGGTAAACTTTCACTTTCATTACTGAGGGATTCTTCAAGAAGGTTTAAAGAAGAATCAGGTTCTTGTTCCACAGAATCACCTTCAATCAGTGCATGTACCTGCTTGACTTCCAAATCCCGCCTGCGCTGGGCTAGTACAGCTTTTTTTGCCTCCCTGCCAGGTGGTGAGAGAGCCACCTCTTTCTTCTCCACAGAGGCAAAGAACTGAGCAAGTCTTTTACCACTGATTTCACTAAACCGCTGATTTTGAATCTGATTAAGCTTTTTCAACTCGGTGGTAGCAGTCATCAACTCTCGTACTGAGTGACCTTGGAGTTCTTGGAGATAACCTGAAGAACATTTCACCCACTCCTTGTTGACGTAGGCATAAGCCACAGTGATATCGAATGGATCGTATTTCACCTCTACATCTGAGTCCCGAACCTTTATCCCACTGAAGGATTTGTGCCAGTAATAGAGGTGGTTAATTTTTACCCCTTCCCGCGTAACTTTTCTTTTGCCTTCTCGGTCTGTTGGTGAGGGTAAAGATAGTAACCGAAACTCGTCTGGAGAAATGAGCAAATGCTCTCGACTACCTCCTCTGGCTATGCCAGCATTAAAGGCATCTCTGGGACTCAGCCTCAAGGCAGGATGAGGTGAGGTTTCGTAAACTTCATAGACATATTCACACAGGTATTCGTATACCTTCCTCAGCGTCCAGACTGCCTGATTTTTCGGATTGACACCTTTTGTTACTTGGCGGACATTTCGCATAATCTGGGTGTTGCCCTTTAGATTGTGCCAGAACTCCTGGTTGGCAACCCCGAAGAAGCGCTCAATAACTGAACCAAAACGTCCCTTCGCTGGAGGTCTTTGCTTCTTAGTGCATCGGTAGTAAGCGAGGAGGGTTTCAAAGTCGCTGCTATTAAACTCTGCACCGTTATCCACCACAATCATTTGGGGAAGGCGACCAAAGCGTTGGACGCAAATTCTCAAAACCATCATGCAGGAGCGGTAGCTAGGTGAATCGAAAGTTAGGTAAGCAGCAAGTATTCGTCTTGAGTGAGCGTCCATCAATAAGGTCAACCAAGGACGCTCTTGATTGCCGTTATTAGACACAAACTCTAAGTTACCGCCGATAGCCGCCATAATTGAGCTGACCAACTCAACATCGGCTTGGGTGTGATCGATGTGGCAGATTTCAAATGGGCGTTCACCGTGGGGAGGTGTGTTTTCTCTGTCTAAGCGCCAGTAGAACAGTTCCTCTTGGTAAGCGGCTCGATGTCCCTTGCGCTTTAGAGTCTGCTCATAAGCAGGACGCTCGTGAACGGCTTGCCGAAACAATTCGTAGCTTGGGTGCTTAATTCCTTGTTGGATGCATTCTTCTTTAAAAGACGAGTAAACTCGGCTGATTGACTGCTGCTTGAGGGTTTCATACTTATCCTCAATAAACGCCTCCATGAGGGTTCGGACTTCCTCGCTGATTTTCGGCTGGTAATTTCCCTTCTGTTGATGGTTCGGTAGGAGTCCGATGAAGCCTCGCTGGTAAATCTTTTCGGCTTCTCGGTAGCTCGTAATCCAACGACGTTCGGAGCGATTAGGTTTGGTGGATGAGTTGCCATTGAGAAAGGGTTCAATTGCTTTGTAGCGACGGTTGGCTTCTTCCCGGTCTCTTTTACTGGCTTTGCGGAGTATTTCCTCAATTTCAGTATTAAGGCTTGATTCGGTTTGGGCTAGAAGACCAGTAATTTGTCCTTTCTCAACTAAACTCTCGAACACCTTGTTAGGTAGTTGGATAAACTCTACATTGTCTTTCAACAGTCCAATCGATGTGTTGCCCGTATTCACAATCTGCCAGTTTTCACCATCCCAGGATATTGATGTCCCAGCACTAACTTTAACGGCGCAAACTTGGCTTACAGACGTTGGGGGAGCAATCTTGGTTACTTGAGCATAAGTGAAAGCTTCTTCTTGGTCGAGAAAAACTTGTACCTGCTCCGGTTGCCTCAAGGGAACTGCACTGAGGTCAACGTACACTTGATCAGTAGCAATCAGGATATTGAGGTCGTCGATCCTAGCTTGCTCAACACGATTGAGTAAGTCGGTTAGGACAATTCCTGGCTCGGCTTCTACAACTGAAAGGACGGCACGAGAAACCTCCTCATCGACTTGTGGCAACTTGGCTTGAAAGTAATCCTCCAGCCAAATAAAGTTTCTCTGGAATACCCAATCAATTTCAGCAGATGAGCGAAAACTGTAGTACAAACCCAGTGCGTGTGCGTACTCTTCACCTGGAGGGCATTGCCACTTACCATGCTCTCCAAGCTGGTAACGATTCGGACTCTCCTGTGCTTTTTTGAGTAACTCTTCTTGTGTCTTGCACTCTTCCCAGCCTGCGGTGTTTTTCCGAATGACGAAAAAATCTGGTGTGTGTAAGTGGCGATTGCGTCGTCCTGACTTACTCAGATAATTAAGTTCAATGGGGGGAGGCTGATCGTAGTACTCCAGCACATCTTCGTCATGCTCTAGTTTATAGAACCCATTTGACATCTTACGGAGCCTAAATTAAGGTACTCAAAGCCGTCTCACCCTGCTCCGATGCCGTATTCCAGTGACCTCACCGATGAAGAATGGGAAATCCTTG